>NZ_JADEXH010000106.1:0-1980 GCF_015207205.1 Sphaerospermopsis sp. LEGE 08334
AGGCTTAAATATAAATACGCAATAAAGAAAGTAAAAATATAGACTTTAATTCCCATTTGACTACTAAAGAGAAATTCATAGGGCATTGAGAATAAATTCAGGAAAAAATGAGAGAATGAGACTGAATTACCAAAAAATGCCTTCATAATATGAATTACCAAACAGAAGAAATTGAGAGTAAAAACATAGATCACTTAGGAATAATCGCAGGAATAATAGATGAAATAGGAATAGTAGAAAAAATCAACGAGATATTTTCAATAGATATCAGAGAGAAAGTAAACACAGGAGAAGTAGTCAAAGCAATCATTCTCAATGGACTAGGCTTTGTCTCAAGACCACTATATTTGTTCCCAGATTTCTTTAAAGACAAAGCCGTAGAACATCTAATAGGAACAGGAATAAAAGCAGAAGATTTAAACGACGATAAAATAGGTAGAGTCATGGATAAACTCTATAAATATGGATTAACTAAACTATTCTTAATCATTGCCTTAGAAGTAGTAAAGAAATATGGAATAGACACAAAATATTCCCATTTAGACTCAAGCTCATTACATTTACACGGGGAATATAAGAATTGCGTAAATAATCTAGAGAAAGAACTAGGAATAAATCGAGAACATCCAATAATGATTACACAAGGATATTCTCGTGACCATCGCCCAGACCTAAAACAATGTATATTAGATTTAATAGTAAGTAGTGATGGGGATATACCATTATTTTTTAGAGGAGCATCAGGAAACGAATCAGATAAAGCAGTATTTGCTCATATCTTAGTAGAATATTCTAAACAAATAGATTTTGAAAGTATCATGGTGGCTGACAGTGCATTATATAGCGAAAGTAATTTAAAATTAATGTCAAACATGAAATGGATAAGTCGAGTACCATTATCCATTAAAAAAGCAAAAAATTTAGTGAAAGCCTCCATAAAGAATGAAATGAAAGCCTGTAAAATCAAAGGTTATAGCTATATCGAAGAGAAAGTATCTTATGGAGGAATAGAGCAAAGATGGTTATTAGTAGAAAGTGTAGAGAGAAAAAAAGCAGACTTAAATAAACTAGACAAAAAAATCCAAGAAGAGTTATTAAAAGCTAACAAACAAGTAGATAAATTAGAACAGGAAGAATTTGCTGATAAATCTTTAGCCGAATTGAAAATCAAAGAAATAACAGCTAAATTAAAATATCATCAAATATCAGACTATCGAATTACCGAGACATTAAATCAAGGGAAAACAGCAGTTTATAGAGTGAAATGTAAATTAAGAGAAAATCAGGAGTTAATTACACAACAGCAAAACTCGTGTGGCAGATTTATTTTAGCCACCAATATTTTGGATGCTCAGGAATTAGAGTCAGAAGAAATCCTCAAAATATATAAAGAACAACAATCTACAGAAAGAGGATTTAGATTTATCAAAGACCCGTTATTTTTCGCGGATAGTCTGTTTGTGAAAAATCCTCAAAGAGTAGAGACAATGATGATGTTAATGGCATTATGTCTTTTGGTTTATAATTTAGGACAAAGACAATTAAGAATGTCATTGAAGGCACAAAAAGCCACAGTTAAAAATCAACTGAATAAACCTACAGAATCTCCCACATTAAGATGGATATTTCAGTGCTTTCAAGGTATTCATCTTTTGATGGCACAAGGATTTCAACGAATTCTTAATTTAACGGAGTCCCATTGTCATATCTTGCAATTCCTACCTACTACTTGCCAAAAATATTATTTATTATCTTAGTTTTTCTCTCTATTTTTACGATTTCATTGGTTATCTTTTTGATAACTGATTCCACAACTTGAATTAAATATTGTTTTTGAAATAGCTTTTAAACACCAATAAAGGCTTTACTTTGTGTGTCCATAATTTTGTTTTACATTGATACGTAATTGTTCAAACCCTAAGTTTTAATTGACTGTCAATGTAGTTAAATTATGCTACTTTTTGAAGTGCGGAATGTGGG
>NZ_JADEXH010000107.1:0-1853 GCF_015207205.1 Sphaerospermopsis sp. LEGE 08334
AATTTGCTTAAATAGCAAAAATCATAGGACTTACGCACTGTGCAAATTAACCATGATATGCCTCAACAATATTTGGTTGTTTCAGGCTTTTGGGGATGAAGTTTATACAAATAGCCATAGCGAAGCGCTGTGGCAAGCAGTTCGCCCAAAAATCAAGGAAAAATTACGTTATAAAGCCTGAAACCCATACCTCATATTTAGTTCTGGCGTAAGTCCTAAATCATTAAAAAATCAGTTAGCAAAATTTTGTATTTGAGTGTAACTATGACAACAAGTATTAAAAATATGTATCCACTTTCATCTGGTCAAGAAGCAATGTGGTTGATCCACCAAATTGCCCCAGAGAGCGTTGCTTATAATATATTTATTACCGCAAAAATTCGTGCTGATTTAAATATTGCCGTTGTGAATCGTGTATGGCAAAAAATTATTGAAAAGCATCCGATTCTGAGAACAACATATACAAATCATGAAGGTAAACCAGTACAGCTGATTAATCAACAAGAGCATTTTAGTGTTGAGGTAATAGATGCCAGCGAGTGGAGTGAAGAACAATTAGCACAGAAAATCTATGCTATTGCTGACAGCCCTTTTAACTTAGAACAAGATTCAGTATTGAGAGTTAATTTATTTAGTCGTTCAGCAGAAGAACACATTATCATGTTGACAATGCACCACATTGCTAGTGATATGTGGACTTTTGATTTACTATTGAGTGAATTTAGAACCTTATATATCAGGGAAAATCAGGAAAATAATCAAGAACAGACAGAAACAGTAGATGCTGTCAGTGGAAAAAAAACTTATGCAGACTTCGTTCACTGGCAATCAGAAATGTTATCTGGTTCTCAGGGAGAAAAACTGTGGCAATACTGGCAACAACAATTAGCTGGAGAATTGCCAATTTTGAATTTGCTCCCAGACAATCCGCGCCCCCCAGTAAAGACTTATCAAGGAGCATCATACATTGTCAATCTAGATGAAAAGTTAATTGAAAAACTTAACCATCTAGCGTTAGCATCCAGAACCAGCCTTTATCAGATCCTACTCACAGCATTTTACATCCAACTTTACCGATACACCAACCAAACAGATATCCTCATATCCAGCCCGATGAGAGGTAGGTGGGCTGGAGATTTCACAGAGATTGCTGGCTACTTTGCGAACTTGACAGTTTTAAGAGTTTTTGTCCGGGAAAACGCCACATTCCAAGAATTTCTGGCTCAAGTTAGCAAGACAGTAAAAAAAGCCCAATATCATCAAGATTACCCTTTTGCTTTGTTAGCACAAAAACTCCAGCCACAAAGTAATCCCAGCCTTTCTCCTTTCTCTCAAGTTAGTTTTACCTGGCAACGACAACGTTGGTGTGAACTAACAGAACAATCATTAGATAGTCAAGAACAAGTGCTGGAAATGCAGCCATACCTGCTCGGACATCAAAGGGGTGCAGACTTAGATTTGAATTTAATGGTAATGGAAGCTCAGGGAGTGTTGAAACCCTGCTGGCAATACAACAGCGACTTATTTGATAGTAAGACAATTGAGCGGATGGCAGGACATTTTATCACCCTACTGGAATCCATTGTAGCCAATCCCCAGGAGACTATTACCCAATTACCATTACTCACAGAAGTTGAAAAACACCAGCTATTAATAGAATGGAATGATACTGAAGTTGAGTATCCTGTTGATAAATGTATCCATCAATTATTTGAAGAACAGGTGGAGAAAACACCAGATGCAATAGCAGTAGTGTTTGAAAATGAACAACTCACCTATCAACAATTGAATAATCGAGCGAATCAATTAGCACATTACTTGCAATCCTTAGGAGTCAAACCAGAGACATTAGT
>NZ_JADEXH010000108.1:0-1787 GCF_015207205.1 Sphaerospermopsis sp. LEGE 08334
CCCTAATAACCGTTGTGATTCTTCAGGATTGTTATGAATGTACTCAACTATGTTGCTCATAATCTCAGGGTAGGTACACGATTTTATCCTGTTATACCATAATTTGATTCTTTTTCGGATATGTCTATTGTTTTACCTGATTGTAGAGAGTTGGGTGATTTGCCTTTGGTAATTCCAAAAACTCTTCTAACCACTGTTGTTTGCTGATACCGTAGTTCTCAATGTCTTCCCACCCTTGCGCTCCGGCTATTACTGCTAGAATTGCAATCACTAAGATATCGGTGAGTTGATGTTTCTTTGTTCGCTCTACTCTGGGGTCTTTGATGTCTCCAAAATTTTCCACTAAACTTTGTTGAATGGCTTCAATGGATGCTACCTGTCTTGGCTTTCCCTGATGACGATTTCTTTTCTTGGAAGCACTTGACTTAGTTTCAAATCCTGCTGACATAAACCTTTATTCCTAGAGTTGAAGGGGGAGCTTATGTCCTCATCTCACTTCTTTTGCTCCCATGTCAAGTACATTTTTTATCTGCTCCCCGACCCTTATCTTGTTTCTTTTGTCAAGTTCATATTATACCAAATTAGATGAGCTTACCCTGGGGAACAAGTCCCCGTTATTGTAAAAATTTGTTATTATTTATTGCTCCTGATCGGACAAAATGCGATACATTATTTGAAAATGTCAGTCAATTTTTAGCCTGGGATTCTATTGTTAAAGAGAAACAAGAAAAGATTTTAAATCTGGATACCTTTCAAGAAAAACAAGCTCATAAAAAACAGGAGGAAACAGATACAAAAGTTGATAATGCGATTTTAGAAACCTATCAATGGTTATTAGTTCCCAGTCAGTCAGATCCCCAAAGTTCAATTACATGGGAAGAATTGAAATTACCAGGACAAGATTCTTTTATTTTGCGTGCTAGTCGTAAAGCTTTACATGAAGAATATTTGATTACTAAATTTGCACCTTTTTTATTAAATCAATTAGTGCTTGATGCTTATCTTTGGCAAAATGTCAATCATATTGAAGTGAAAACCTTATGGAAATATTTGACAAATTATCTTTATTTACCCAGATTAAAAAATGCACAGGTTTTACTGAATACTGTTCAGGAAGGTGTAGCAGCACTGCTGTTAACAGAAAACTTTGCTGCTGCTGATGGTTACGACGAAGCCAAACAAAGATATTTAGGATTAAAAAGTAATGAATATATTACAGTTACTTTGAGTCAACAAAGTTTAGTAGTTAAACCTGATATTGCCTTAAAACAAATTCAAGAGGATACAGCAATTAAAGAAAATCAAATATCAACAATTGAAAAATCAGAAAATACCAATTTCAATAGTAGTAATTCATCCCTGAAAGTAGAAGATAGAAATAGTAATACTGGTTATACTATTACCCAAAAAGAACAAAAACAACCACAGAAACAACTGCGTCGGTTTTATGGTGTTATAGATTTAGATCCTGTGCGGGTTTCCAGAGATGTGGGGGTAATTTCTCAAGAAATATTACAACATTTAACCGGTTTAGTAGATGCCAATGTGCAGATTACCTTAGAAATTCAAGTACAATTATCAGAACCAGTACCAGATCATATTTTGCGTACTGTTAACGAAAATTGTCGCACCTTAAAGTTTAAAACCCATAGCTTTGAGGAAGAATGAAGATCGAGGAGATCGAGGAGTCAGGAGATCAAGGAGTCAGGAGTCAGGAGTCAGGAGTCAGGAGGTAGGGGAAGTAGGGGAGGCAGGGGAAGCAGGGGAAGATGAATAACCCAATGCCC
>NZ_JADEXH010000011.1:0-134924 GCF_015207205.1 Sphaerospermopsis sp. LEGE 08334
GATCTGAATGCTGCAATTAATTTATCGCGTTTGGCTAAAGCGTGAAAGTCTACCGAGGGATAACTGCTCCCATGCTCCCGTTGAAGTAGAAAGTAAAGTCTAGTTTTGTCTAGGTTTTATATAGCAGTTTATGATTACCAATTACCAATTACCCATTACCCATTACCCATTACCAACCTAAAATAAATCTAAAATCTAAAATCTAAAATCTAAAATCTAAAATCTAAAATCTAAAATCGGATGACCAACTACCAAGCACCCATAAGCAACGAAATTCGTAACATTTTTGACCGTATTGCCCCGGTTTATGATCAATTAAACGATTGGTTAAGTTTGGGACAACACCGGATATGGAAAGAAATGACCGTTAAATGGAGTGGAGCTAAACCCGGAGATACCTGTTTAGATTTATGCTGTGGTAGTGGTGATTTAACCTTTAGATTGGCACGACGCGCAGGAATGACGGGAAAAGTTTATGGTGTAGACTTTTCCTGTAACTTACTCGCAACTGCCAAAGAACGCTGTCAGAGATATTACCCCCAACCTCCGATCACTTGGATAGAAGCTGATGTTCTTAATTTACCCTTTGACGACCATCAATTTGATGCCATCACAATGGGCTATGGTTTAAGAAACGTGAAAGATATTCCCCGCAGTCTCCAAGAAATATATCGCGTTCTCAAACCCGGTGGTAAAGCAGCAATTTTAGATTTTCATCGCCCTAGCAACGAAACATTCCGCGCTTTTCAGCAGTGGTATTTAGATAACCTCGTCGTTCCCCTAGCAACTAATTTAGGTGTCAAAGAAGAATACGCTTATATCAGTCCCAGTTTAGACCGTTTCCCCATTGGTAAAGAGCAATTAGCCATAGCACAAAAAGTAGGTTTTGTCAACGCCACACATTACCCCATTTCTAACGGTATGATGGGAGTGTTGGTAATTGATAATTGATAATTGATAATTGATAATTTGTAATTACTAACTAATTTTCAGTTGCTAGTTGGGAGTCAGGAAACAGTGAACAGTGAACAGTCAACCTCGATAACTGTCACCTGTCACCTGTCACCTGTCACCTGTCACCTGTCCTCTTTCCCTAATCCAAAATCCTGTGGATTGGTCACATCTTTGGCTTTATGTATCACCCCCAATTCTGGGTGGAATTATCGGCTATTTCACCAATGATATAGCCATCAAAATGCTGTTTCGCCCCTATCGAGCTATTTATATTCTGGGGCGCAGAGTGCCTTTTACTCCTGGGTTGATTCCCCGCAATCAGGAGCGGTTGGCAAAAAATATTTCTAATACCATTATGGGATCGCTGTTAACGCCAGATGAATTGCAAAAGCTGGCGAAGCGTCTCTTACAAACAGAACGGGTACAAGGCGCAATCCTCTGGTTATTGAAGTTGGCGATTGAACAAATCCAAGGTGATAAAAACCAGAAAAGTGCCAAAATTGTGGCGGGAATTTTACGGGATTTGCTCGGAGAGTCTTTACCCCGTCTCCTGAAGGTTTTGGCCAGACAGGAAAATTTTTTAGAAGCGCAAATCAACCAAATTTTTGATCAAATATTACTGGAATTTCAACTCACTGAAGAACAATCTACACGGTTAGCTGATTGGTTGTTGCAAGTTGTTTTACCACCGGATGTTTTAAGACAGGCAATAGTTGATTTTTTAACAGATAGGACTATTCAAACTATTGATGATAGCTTTCGTGAAAAAACCAGCGGTACTTATTGGGTAGTTGCTAATTTATTTGGTTTACGTAATACTCTGACTCGGTTAAGAACTTTTTGTTTAGATGAAAAAGAGGCTACAAATAAACGATTAGAAGAATTAATCCAAGATTTGCAAATGCGCGATCGCCTCAAAAAATTATTACAAGATTTATCTTTACAAAACTTACCCGTTGGTACAGTTCGCCAACTCAGAAAAACCACTAGGGAAAGTGTACGCCATTACTTACAAAAGAGTGGTAGCAATTTGTTACAGGAATTAACTGAATCAGCGGACTGGGAAAATATTGCTGTCTTGCTGTTAAATCGTTTGCGAAATTCACCAGTGGTTAATACTTCTTTAGAAGTAGTGTCTCAAGAGTTAGCTTTAATTTTAGAAAAGTATTTAGAAAAAGATTTAGAAGCAATTGTCGCCCAGGTAATTCCCATATTATCTATAGATCAAGTGATTGTTGACAGAGTAAAATCAACTTCACCTGCTGATTTAGAAGCAGCAATTGAAGGAATTGTCAAGAATGAATTACAGGCAATTGTGACTTTAGGCGGTATTTTAGGTTTTGTTGTCGGGTTATTTCAGGTAGGATTTTTAATTTTCAGTCGATATTAGGGACTGGGAACTGGGGAAGAAAATTTTAGATTTTAGATTTTAGATTTTAGATTGGAATGAACAAAATCCAAAATCCAAAATCCAAAATTGAATCACCAATCACCAATTACCAATCACCAATAACAACTATATTTATTGTGAAAAAATTTTGATTGGGGGATCTAGAAACCCCCGTACTCAACATAAGCTGTTGTTGTATTTTATCGCTTTATAGCGAGAGTACATGAAATTGACTCAAGAAGTGCTATAAAGCCGATATTCGTCCCGACGGACACAAGATATCAGGGAAATAATCAAAGGATAACCAAACCAAAAGGCAATTTAGCCGAATTTGCTATAAATTGCCAATCTGGATGTAGTAGTGCTGATTTACTTGTTGGTAAACCAGCAGTAATTAAATTTCATCCAGTTCGTTATCTTCAGAGTTTCGCTGAGTTCTTTATTAAGTTGTTAACCGATGAAGGGGATCTATTTTTAGACCCCTTCGCTTTTTCCCAAAGAACAGATTTTGTTGATATGACTCAACAACACCACTGGGTATCTTTGGAATTGAATGAGGCTGATTGAAAGGAGAATTTGCTTTTGACTTGGCTAAGAATCAATATTTGATCAGTCGTGGTTGTTCTATTGTCCTCAAAACAGTCAATTATGCTGCACTAAAGACTTTAGAGTTTAGACTTCTCAATATAGATTCAGATTTCGCCGTCTACTTGCATTTTGTGCACTCGATCAGCTAACTCTTGACGACCTTGATCGTCTAGCTTATCAATTGCCATCATCCCCATGAGAATAACCTCTTTTAAGGTCAAACGTGTGGAATGTGCCTGTGTTTGCACTCTCTCTTTGATGATTGGACTTACGCCAATTGCGGTACTAGCTCTAGCCACGGAAATAAAAGGAAACATTAATGACTTCGCATAAATCTTAGCACTTTAAACGACGTTATTGTATATAGAATAAAATTTAACAATATTTTTTTAATATTTTGTAATTTGTGATTTTTTATACTTATATATTGTAAACTACATTCTCATGGGGGATCTTGATACCGCGTAAGGAAAGTAGAATTTTCCTGAATTCAGCCCAATAGGGTTGTCATAAGGAAAAGCAGTGAGTCCTTACAAGGAAAGAAAAAACGATGAAGGAACCTTATCTGTTGGCAGCAGGCTTGTTAACAGGATTGGCAGTACCAACATCGGCTCTCCCAAAGATGTCGAGTCTCCCACCTGAAAATACTGGATTTTTGGAGGATTTAAATCCAAGTTCACGATTACCAGGAGTAGATGAAAAAGTCACTTATCAAGTTGACATTTCTTTACCGGAATTCAGTAGTCAAGCTATATTCAAACCAGGGAGTTCACAGTTAGCAGTACGCCAGAAAAGTAACTCCTTGCCAGAATTTAGTAGCCAAGCTGTATCAGCATCAGAGTCTTCCCCGGTACGAGTTGAGAAAATTAGCCCCAGGGTGGAAATTTTGTCAGGGGAGTTAGCAAACAACTTTTCAGCAGCACCGATAAAAACATCTTTAAACTTGAGTTCTCAAAAAACTCAGCGGACTCCTGTATCTGGGAGTCAAATGTACTATTTAAGATTAGCTTCCCTGAAAACTGGGCAAATTTACACTCGTGTAGATGATGAAGATTTACAATCATATTGGAAGTCAGAGAAAAAAGAGAAAGTCAGTTATCAAGATTGGAAAAGCTTATTAGCGATGGAAGCGAGAGCAATTTCCCAAGGTCAAGGTACAAATCGCTTGAGTATTTTGGTGGGTGATTCTTTGAGTATGTGGTTTCCTAAAGAAAAATTACCTGTTGGTAAATTGTGGTTGAATCAAGGGATATCTGGAGATAGTTCCGCTGGAGTTTTCAGGAGGTTATCAGCTTTTTCCCAGACGCGGCCAGAAGTTATTTATATGATGGTTGGGATTAATGATTTGCTCAAGGGTGCTAGTGATCAGACGATTTTACTCAATCATCGGCGAATTATTCGCAGCTTGCGGCAAACTCACCCCAAAAGTCAAATTATGGTGCAGTCAATTTTGCCTATTCGCCTCCCTCAAATAGCCAATAGCCGAATTCGTCATCTTAATGCCCACATCGCCTTAATTGCTCGTCAAGAGGGGGCTAATTATTTAAATATTCACAATTGGTTTACAGATTTTGATGGTAGTTTACGTGCTGAATTGACCACAGACGGTTTACATTTGTCACCAGCAGGATATAGTGTATGGCAGTCTGCCCTGGAACAGATAGAATATGTAGTTGCTCAAAGGCTGTGAAACAGGTGATTGGTGATTGGTGACTGGTGATTGGTGACAGAATAGTAGTAGCAGATGAATTGTGGATTTTATCTGGCTGGAATTTGTTGTAAAACTTGGTTTAATTTACCACTGCGATAACCTTCTAAATCTAAGGTGACGTAAATAAATCCTAGATTTTGAAATGTGCTGACAAGGGTCGGTAAATCTGTTTTTAAGACAAAATCTGCTATTTTTTCTGGTGGTAGTTCAATTCTGGCTGTGTCTCCTTCGGAACGTACCCGCAGGTTATCCCATCCTAAATTTCTGAGATAAATTTCTGCTCTACCAACTCGCTGTAATTTGGCTATGGTAATTTCTTCACCGTAGGGAAAGCGAGAGCTTAAACAGGGTTGGGCAGGTTTATCCCACCAAGGTAAACTCAGTTGTTGGGAAAGTTGACGCACTTCGGCTTTGGTGACACCTATTTCTGCTAGGGGCGATCGCGCACCTCGTTCTTTTGCGGCTTGGATTCCAGGACGATAATCATGTAAATCATCGGCGTTGACTCCATCTACCACATAAGGATATCCTAACTCTAAAGCTAGGGGCTTGAGTGTATCGTGCAATTCACTTTTGCAAAAATAGCAGCGGTTAACTGGGTTTGATGTGTAGTTGGGATTTTCCATTTCGTGGGTATGAACGATTTTATGGGCTATCCCAATAGTTGCTGCTTGTGCTGTTGCGTCTGCTAGTTCTTCTGGTAGTAGGGAAGGAGAAACCGCTGTTACAGCTAAAGCGCGATCGCCTAATACATCATAAGCAATTTTCGCAACTAATGTACTATCAACTCCCCCAGAATAGGCTATTAATGCCTGATCCATTTCCGCAAATAAGGCTTTTAACTGTTCTAGTTTTTCTGCTATTGTCATTTGGTTAAAATCCTATAACACCTGATCAATACCTATTATAGAAACTTATTATATAAATTTATATAAATCATTTCAGGAGTGTATTATGTTCAAGTTAATATCATCTACTTTGATTGCTACTGCTTTATTGTTAACACCAACCAATAATTCTCATGTGACATTAGCTGGAACTTGTGCTTCTAATTGTGGTCAGCGTCCACTTCAGTTTACACCTGGTCAATATCTTCGTGTGCAAGTTGTAAACCGCACGCCTAGAATATTAAAACTAGAGAAGTTTCCAGAAATACGTCGTATTTCTTTAGCACCTGGAAAGGAATATACTGTAGATATGGAAAATGCTACAGCCCCTAATTTTTCTTTGTTGTTTTGGGATGATACGGGTAGGTTTTTAGATGCTAATGTTTCTAAACCTAATTTTGGGACTTTGCGTTTAGAATTGCGTCCTAGTGAAAAGTTTCCTGGTTATCGCTCTCTTTATATTCTCAATGATGGTCGGGTGAATGTGTTTTAATCTCTGAAAATTTACATTTCAGCATTGAGAAATTAGGCGAATTATATTCGCTTTTTTTATCTACATTTTGATAAAAAAAATCTACATTTAAATACATAAAATTTAGAAAAATTTACTTGGTCAATTCTTTACAAATATGCGTAAGTGTAGTTATTATATTTTTGTTGTCTGATAGCGAAGCGTGGCGTTAGCCATATCAGGATAACCAGGATTATAGGATTTTCAGGATGTAATTTTTAAATTTCTGGTTTTTCTTTGATGTCTTTTTGTCTGAATCAGGATAACGAGGATTATAGGATTTTCAGGATGTAATTTTTGAATTTCTGGTTTTTCTTTGATGTCTTTTTGTCTGAATCAGGATAACCAGGATTATAGGATTTTCAGGATGGTATTTTTTGTTGGTTAAAAAAATCAGAAGTAGAGATTAAATAATGATATAATCTCTTTAAAATCCGATGCAAACAGAAAAGTAATCAATAACAATCCTGAAAATCCTCAAATCCTGGACATCCTGATTCTGACAAATAACATCTCTAAAATCAAACCATCAATTAAACAATAACATCCTGAAAATCCTCAAATCCTGGACATCCTGATTCTGACAAATAAAATCTCTAAAATCAAACCATCAATTAAACAATAACAATCCTGATAGCGAAGCGTGGCGTTAGCCATAAATCCTCAAATCCTGGACATCCTGATTCTGACAAATAAAATATAAAGAATATAAAAACTATAAAAACTATAAAAAATCGGTATGTAATTTCTATGTCTGCTATTTTAGTAGTTTCGACCCCTTTTATTATAAGATATTACAAGTGACTAATAACTAATGACTAATGACTAATAACCAAAATATTAAACGTTTACCTAATCAACGTTGGCAAATCGCACCAGCAAATCTAGAATTATCTGAAAAACTAGCTAATTTAACTAATATTTCTCCCATTATCAGCCAGTTGTTGATTAATCGGGGAATGGAAACACCAGAAGCAGCAGAAAAATTTATCAATCCTGAAAGTTTAAATTTACCTTCTCCTTTGGAAGATTTTCCCAATTTAGCTGTAAGTGTAGAATTGTTAGAAAGTGCTATTAAAAATCAAGAAAAAATTGCTATCTGTGGAGATTATGATGCAGATGGAATGACTAGCACTGCTTTATTATTGCGAAGTCTCCGCGCTTTGGGTGCAAATGTTGATTATGCTATCCCTAGTCGAATGCACGAAGGTTATGGAATTAATAAACGCATTGTGGAAGAATTCAAGAGTGAAGGTGTAGGTTTAATTCTCACGGTAGATAATGGTATTGCTGCTTTTGAACCTATCGCTAGAGCGAGAGAATTAGGTTTAAAAGTTATTATTACAGATCATCATGATATTCCCAAAGAATTACCACCAGCTAATGCTATTCTCAACCCAAAGTTAATAGATGAATCTTCTCCATATCGGGGTGTTGCTGGTGTGGGTGTAGCCTATATTTTAGCTGTTTCTTTAGCTCAACAAATGGGAGAATTGAAAGGTTTAGTTCACCCCATGTTAGCTTTATTTACTTTGGGAACTATTGCCGATTTAGCTCCTTTAACTGGTGTAAATCGTCGTTGGGTAAAACGGGGTTTAAAGTTATTACCTAAGTCTACTTTACCAGGTGTACAAGCTTTAATTCAAGTGGCTGGAGTGCAACCCAGTGAAGCAGAAACAGAAAGTAATTTACAATCTGATCCAAAATCCAAAACCCAAAATCCAAAATCCTTAAAACCTGATGATATTGGTTTTCGTTTGGGACCAAGAATTAATGCTATTGGGAGAATTGGCAATCCGCAAACTGTGATAGAATTGTTAACTACTGATGATATGGGAATAGCTCTAGAAAGAGCGATGCAGTGTGAACAAATTAATTCTGAACGTCAAAAAATGTGTGAGGAAATTGAACAAGAAGCAATATCATTAGTGGAAGATTTGTATGTAAAAGATTTACCTAAAAACCGGGTTTTAGTAGTTATTAAAGAAAACTGGCATCATGGTGTAATTGGTATTGTTGCTTCTCGTTTGGTTGAGCGTTATGGCGTTCCGGTTTTTATTGGTACTTTTGAAGGTGAGGGTGTAATTCGTGGTTCTGCAAGGGGAATACCTGAATTTCATGTGTTTAAAGCTTTAGAAGATAGTGATGATTTATTAAGTAAATATGGAGGACATAAAGCCGCAGGGGGTTTTTCTTTACCATCTGATAATTTAGAAAGTTTTAGATTACGTTTATCTGATTTTGCTAATCAATGTTTAGAAATTCAACATCTGAAACCTTTACTAAAAATTGATGCTCAAGCAAATTTTAATCAAATAAATAGAGATTTATTTCAACAATTAAATATTCTCCATCCTTGCGGAATTGAAAATCCTAGTCCTCTATTTTGGACTCCCAATGTTCAAGTTATTCAACAACAAATAGTTGGCAAAGGTCATATTAAATTAGTTTTGGGGCAAGTTATAGATAATCAAAGATATGAAATTCCAGCTATAGCTTGGCGGTGGGGTGATTATTTTCCTTTACCATCTAGAATTGATGTTGCTTACAAATTGGGTGAAAATAATTATAATGGTAATAATAATCTGCAATTAGAATTAGTGGGGGTAAAAATTCCGCAACAGGTGGAAAATTTATTTACTGCATCAAAAATTTCTAAACCGACAAAGTTTGAATATAAACAACGTCAATATATCTGTGGTATTTATCAAAATGGGAATGGTGCAGAGTTGAGAATTAAAAATAGTGAAGGTAAGGTATTAGTTATGCAGCCTGAGAATAAAATAGGTCTGTTAGGGTTAAGTCGTGAAGATGCTAAACAGGTTGATTTATCTCTACCTCAATATGATGGTATTATTCAAGCTGCAATTCAGGCTTTGATAGTGGTGAGTTAGTGGTGATAACATGGAGATAAATGGGAGAATATTATGAGTAGCGTTTTTGAAGTTTTAGAAAAAGTGAGAAACAAACCAGGAATGTATATAGGTCGTCCTTCTGTGAGTGATCTATTTATGTTTTTAGTAGGTTATGAATATGCTCGCAGCGAGTTAGGAAATGCGCTATCAGCGGAAGATGATGATTTTTATGGAGAGTTTCAGCCTTGGTTGCAGAATAAACTAGGAGTTAAAACTGTTACTTCTTGGGCAAAAATAATTATGCTTTATTGTCATTGTCTAGGTTTTATATAGCAGTACAGCAAAAACAGCAAGAAAGACTAGAAACAGTTACTTATGGGTAATTAGTAATTAATAATTAGTCAAAAATGTTACCAATTACCAATTACCAATTACCCATTACCCATTACCCAACTTAGAGATCGCCGTTGCGAAATGCGAGTACAAAAATTACTGCTGGTCCTGCAAGTACAATTAATGCTACACAGGTTAATTGAAACACAACTTCCCAATTAATATTGGCTAAAGCTTCCATTTTGCCTCCAAACGGTTTTAAAAAATTCAATAACTTAAATGCAAAGCCCGCATTAGATCATATCTGGATAGGGGCAGCAAGTTTTAAGTTACTTAACAAAATTATAGGAAAATACATAAAAATGTAAACAGGGAATTGGGGATTGGGGACTGGGGACTGGGTTATTAATCTTCCCCTACCTCCCCACCTGCTCCTCCCTCTTCCCTACTGTCACCTGTCACCTATTCATAGAGGTATATTATGGCTACTTGGCAATGTGTAAAAAACTGTGGTGCGTGCTGTTATCTTGATCCTACAGAACGCCCAGACTTAGAAGAGTATCTTTCACCAGAGGAACTGGGACTTTATCTCAGTATGGTAGGTGAGGATGGTTGGTGTGTGAATTTTAACCACGAAACGCGAGAATGTACTATTTATGCTGATCGTCCGCGTTTTTGTCGAGTCCAGGTTGATACTTTTGAGGATATGTTTGGTATTGAAGCAGAAGAACTAAATGATTTTGCGATTGATTGTTGTCATCAGCAGATTGAAAGTATTTATGGCGATCGCAGTTTGGAAATGATCCGGTTTGATCAAGCTGTGGGTTTTATACTTTAATTTTCTGTTCACAAGTTGCCATTTATGACAACATTATGAGAAAATGAAAAGAATATGAAAACAACTAAAACCACTTAGTGAAAAGACTAACACCCGTGAAACTTGACACTCAACCTGTAACCATTACGGAATCTGTCACCCAGTCATCAGCACCAGAAAATACTGCTCAAGCTGCAAACAAAAAGCAGCAATCAGTATGGATGGTGTTGGGAACTACCTTCATTACCATATTTTTAGCGGAAATTGGTGATAAAACCCAATTATCAACATTATTAATGAGTGCGGAATCTCATGCACCTTGGTTAGTGTTTCTGGGTTCGGGAACTGCTTTAGTTACTACCAGTTTATTAGGTGTGCTGCTTGGCGGTTTTATTGCGAGTAAACTGAGTCCGAAAACTGTGGAAAAATCAGCAGGGGTAATGTTGCTGTTGATTTCTGTAATGTTGTTTTGGGATGTGTTGCTTGGTTAGTAGTCATTAGTTATTAGTCATTAGTAGTTTGAGCAAATAAAATGGATTGGAATCTTTTAGGACTAAGCTTTATTACGGTGTTTCTCTCTGAGTTGGGAGATAAAAGTCAGTTAGCGGCGATCGCTCTTTCTGGTCAAGGTCAATCACGCAAAGCTATATTTTTTGGTACAGCAGGTGCTTTAGTATTAACCAGTTTACTAGGAGCATTAGCTGGGGGTGCAGTTGCAGAATTATTTCCTACAAGAATTTTAAAGGCGATCGCTGCTGTGGGGTTTGCGATCCTCGCTATTCGTCTGCTTTTACCTAGTAGTGAAACCGAATCTAATTAAATTGAGATCAGAAAACGGCATAACTGGAAATGCAAACTCCGATGTCAAGAAAAAATAGCATCACATTGGAGTTTTTTTTGATTTGGAAATTCTGCAAACACTAACAAAGTGCAAGCTTTCTTAGGTTCACAGTACCTAAAACCTTGCACAATTTTAATTTTCACCATCCTCAATCCCTTGATTTATCTAGGTTTTACATTTATTCAGCAAACCCTATTTACCACAAAAGAAACATAATGAAATTATAGTGTTGCCAGTAATGAAAGATATTTATGAAAACAACATCAGAAACCGAATCTAAGGTTATAAATATACTAATCCTACACCTTCTCCCCCGCAGGTGGCACAATTTTCAACCTATTCAAACCCTGATCAATATCTCGCAAAACCTGAAAATCATCCTCCGGTAAAGGATAACTATTACTATTCACTAAACCCCCACTGGGATATTTTTCCAAAAAAGAAAACGCTTTTCTAAATTGTTGCGGTTCCGCTTTAATAGGTGCATCAAAATGACAGGGAATGATCCATTGAAAATCCCATTGTGCCACTTTATCAGCCCAATTTATTGTTTCTTGGGGTGCGCGATTTAATATTAAACTCTGTAAAACCGGTGCGACAAATATCCGCCCATCTCCTCTTAATGCTTCATAAGACCTTTCCCAGTCTTTTTGCCATTGGAAGGGGAAAAAGCCAAAATATGTTTTTAGGCTGCGTTCTGGTGCTTTCCAGGCATCTCTAAATACATCTTTCCACTTGGGTACATCCACTACGCTGGGACGGAAGTAAAAGGCAAATAATGTAATACGTTGCCATCCTTTGCGGCGGTTTTCTGCTGTATCGGCTATGATATTGTATGATTGATCTTTGGCGTGGTACAGCAACGGATAGGGATCAAGTTGAACTATTGCTGGTGGTTCTGCGGGTACGGAAACTATGGTATCTGTGAGTAAGAGCGTGTGCGATCGCCTGTGGAAAAATGCCACTTCTGCAAATTTCCCAGGACCTAAATCAATGGGTCCGAGTATGGCATAATCAAACTCATCTGCAAAGGGGGTTTTTTGACTATCTGCGGGTAATATTTGCGTGCGGTTTGATGGTAAACCCAACCAACTTAAAGGTAAATTTACGGGAAAACTCCATTGTTCTGGTGCTATAAATATCTGTGCAGTGGGAAAGCATCGCGCAAAGGGTCCAACAAATACTTTATGTTCTATTCCTGAGATGGTGGGCAAAATTATATACTTTACTTCCCCGTGTTCTGCTACCAACTCATTTACTAAACGGATACATTCTTTTGTGGGTGCGACAGGTGCATAAACCAATAAACCGCCATTTTCCAACTTTACTACCGTCATGCGGATGGGTACAACTACATAGAAAACCCCTTGCATCTGATCAAAGATCCAGATAGTATCCTTAACTACTTCTTTGCGAATAGTGCGACGTTTTCCGTAGGGATAAAGGGGGACAACAGGCCAGAACTTCCATGTATAATCCTGGGGGTTGACATTTTCTACATTGATTATACCTTTACCTTGAATCACTGTGCGATCGCTCCCAATAACCAATATTTTATTCTTTCCCGATTTTGGAGTTTAGCAAATTATGGAGCTAATAGACCTAAGAATTTATCTAATAATTCAATTTTGTTATAAATCAAGGTACGATGGGAATAAAGCAGATGGAGAACTGCTATGAATGTAACTACTGTAAAATGGACTATTAAAGATTATCATCTGAGAGATTATTGGGTGTTT
Source organism: Sphaerospermopsis sp. LEGE 08334 (assembly GCF_015207205.1). Lineage (NCBI taxonomy): Bacteria > Bacillati > Cyanobacteriota > Cyanophyceae > Nostocales > Aphanizomenonaceae > Sphaerospermopsis > Sphaerospermopsis sp. LEGE 08334. Next base: position 12,627 of record NZ_JADEXH010000011.1, read on the forward strand.
AAAAGTAATTTTTACATCCCAGCTTGATTTAATACTTCTATAAAATCATCAATTAAATCTAAATATTCTGCCCATTCTGCTAAATAACCATAATCTAAATTATCTGCTTGTAACTTAATTATACCCAAAACATCACGCCATTGTTTTTCTGATTTACTTCCCTTTCCCCAGCGCAACTTTTGTAAAATTGTATCTTCTGCTGATGCTATCCAAAAAATAGGTATTCCTTCTACTTCTACTAACACTCTCCGATTCATTTGTGATGTAGCAAAAGGAGAATTATCTGTGATATAAATATCAGCATTGGCGATAGTTTCTGTATGAGTAATATTCAACATATTACCATAACCATGTTGCACATCTTCCACCGCACCTGCTGGACAATAATATCCAGATGCTTCTAAAGTTTCTACTAATAAATCTATTTGATTTTGATTAATTTCTATAACCAAATCTAAATCACGAGTAGAACGTGGTTCTCCATGAATAGAACTCGCAACACCACGACTTACATAGTAAGAAATATTAATTGATGCAAATATTTGATGTAGTTCACCTGCTAAAGAAATTGAATCTTGAATCCACATATTTTCATTAATACCTTTTGGTTGAAAATCAGGAGTAAATTTTTCTCCTAAGACAGCGCGAGTAAATTGATTTCTTATTTCCTGGATAGTGAAATTTCGATGTCGTAATTTAATTCCTGCAAGACATAGTTTTTTTACGCCTTTTTCATGGTAAATAAACATTTCTAGGCGTTGTTTTAATGTTAGTTGTCGTAATCTTTGAAATAAATAAAGATCAGCTTCTATGTTTGTATCTTGACCTTGAGGTTGATAATTAGATTTGGGAAGTTTTGGGAAATATAATCTTGATTTTTCTAGCATAGTTTAGAGGTTGGGGATATTGGAATAATTTATAAAAGCTTATTATGCTGCTTATTAGTCTATTTGTTAGCATAAACTCATTTTACTGAGAAATGAGCAATATTTTTAAAATTCCCGTTTGATCCCTATTGACGTTAATTTTATATATATGTTACAAAAATATAAGAGGTTTGGATAAATAACATATTAAAAATCATGCCAGTCATTAGAATACCGGATATTACGTACCAGAGACTTCAAGCGATCGCCATTCCCTTTGAAGACACTCCTGTTACAGTCATTGAGTGACTGTTAAGTGAATACGAAGCACGTCAACAACCACAAAAACCAGACGAAATAGAAAAATATATAGTTCTTGATCCTGAAACATCTGATGATTATTTAACTCATACTGAGGTGATTCGATCTGTTATTGGTGGTGAAGAATTTTGTTTGACAAACTGGAAAAAAACGGTTGAAGAGGCACATATACTTGCATTTAAACAAGGTTTATCTCCAGAAGCTTTAATCAAACATCCTCTTAGCACACATTGTCCTGGGTAATAAGAATGACACTAATTTTACCTACTTAGAAAAAATAGATATTTCTATCCAAGGAGTAAGCGCAAAGAGAGCATGGAGTATTATTTTACATCTAGCAAAAAACTTGAACATACGAGTTGAAGTATATTTCAAGTGGCGTAATAAAGAAGGATCTGCTTATCCTGGACAGAAAGGAAAACTCGTTTGGATACCCAAATAGATTAAAATGACTTAGGATTTATGAGGATAAAAATTATGACAACCAAAGAATTACTTATACAAGAAATTAATTCAATGTCAGAAACCGAGCTTATAGAAACACTGAACATTATCCGATCAATTAAGCAAAAAGACTCTAAATTATTCCATGACAATAATAATACAGAAGCAACAGAAAACTGGGAAAAATTTTCTTTAAATAACTTAAATCAATGTTATGCAGAAAATGAACCAGAATATACATTAGAATCAATCAAAGAATATAACCCAGATTATGAAAGAAGGTAATATTATATTAACGCCTATTCCTCAAGCAAATGGAGAAATTAAAAACCGTCCGGCTTTAATTTTGCGAGAAATGCCAAAGTATCAAGATTTTTTGGTATGTGGAATTAGTACCCAATTAAAACAATATATTGCTGAGTTCGATGAAATAGTTTCACCTGGTGATGATGATTTTCAATCTAGTGGTTTAGTTAGTCCGTCTGTAATTAGATTGAGTTTCTTAACAGTTATTACTCGTAACAATATAATTGGCTCAATTGGCACAATTTCCACAGAAAGACACAAACGATTATTACATAATCTGAGTCAATATTTAATTAAATCCAGAGATGAATCTAGAAAAAATTAGATCACCTTGTCTGAAAAATATTCTGCACCATTTTCTTCTCAGATTTAGCCGCAGCACTATCTAATTCTGCAACTTCAGCATCACTTAAAAACCAACCCAAAGCACCTATATTTTGTTGTGCTTGTTCCAGATTTTTAGCCCCAGGAATAGGAATTGCACCTTTACAAATACACCAATTAATAGCAACTTGTGACATGGTTCTATTTCTCTGATTTGCTATTTCTCGCAAAGTTCCTAAAACTCCCTGAATACCTGGTAAGATTTGTTTAAATAAAAACCCTCTCACACCTTTAGGAAATTTACCATTTTCGGAAAACTTACCTGTTAATAAACCTAAAGCTAAAGGACTATAAGCAATGAGTTTAATTCCCAAATCATCACATACATCTTTTAAACCTAATTCTGTCACTGGATAGGTAGATAAAAGTGAATATTGAACCTGTAAAGTTTTAATAGGAATACCCCTTTCCTGGAATCTTTTATGTACCCATAAAAGTCGTTTTGTACCGTAATTAGATAATCCTACACCTTTAACTAAACCTTGTTCATATAAATCAGCTAACCCATCTAATAAACCTACTTCTTGCCAAGGTGCATAATTTGCAGTTGACCAGTGCATCTGCACTAAATCAACGTTTTTTCCTAATCTTTTTGCAGAAGCATTACAAGCAGAAAAAATTGATTTTCTTGTCCATCTCCAAGGATAAGCTGCTAATTTTGTCGCAATACAAATATTTTCTTGATTTAATCCTTGATATTCTCTGGTAAACTTACCTAAAAGCGACTCACTACGTCCATTTAATCTTCCTGTACCATAGGAGTCTCCTGTATCAAACAGGGTGACACCATTACTCACACAAAGATTAAATACCTGTTGTAATTGGTCATCCATGCTTTCATTATATCCCCACAGGAGTTGATTACCCCAAGCCCATGTTCCACATCCCATGCTCGGTAAGGATAATGTTTGGTTAGTTTGCATATTGCTTTCCTATAAAAATTATGATGTTAGCATTTTATTATACCTAAATTGGATTGAGGCAGCTTAAACAATAAAATACTAAATTCGTTTCTTGTCACTTGCCAAACTATTTGACCACTTGACAAATTAATGTCTACAAAAATATTAACCTCTAAACCCTTACTGTGTAAGTGTTTTGTTATTGTAACCTATCTTTAGCCAGTAAAACAATAATTGACAAAATAACTGTCCTGTATGAGAAATCCCTATTTTCAAAATTTTTCACTTGACAAATTAATCTCCTCCGATACTGAACTATCCGCAAGTGATAAAGAAGTATTGGAATTAATCCAAAAACTACTTGAACCGTGGGATACCTTCGGTAAGCTTCTCTAACGCAAAACCTACAGAGAAAGACAAACAGAGGTAGCAGCTAATGAGTTAACGCCCACTGGTTTGGGTAAAGCGGCGGGAATTGCTGGTGCTGTTGCAACGTGGGAGAAGTTTCGTTTTAATCCCCTCCTTCCCGGCAACAAATCGCTTACTATTTTCTAGTATCATATTAACCACAATATTGGTTTTAATTCATGACATTATTTGCAAGTTTTTGATATCAATGATATAATACAATTGTGGGTGAACGTCGGCTTCATGCCGTGTGTTTAAGTGGCTTGTCTATTTAAACCTAGCCCACAAACCATTTCAGTTTATCTAGTGATAGCGGGTTAGAATCAGTATACCACTCTCCATAGTTCTTATTTCGCCGATCATCTAAATCCATAATCATCCTGTATTTTTGAGCAAGTGGAATAAAATATTTATCTTCATGGCGTTCATATAATCTTTGTAAAGCCCATAAATAGTAATCAACAACTTGCAATCCAGCATAATCTGATGGGTAAGCTGGTTTAATAATAGTTGTACTATCGGAAGAGATTTTCCATTTAGTTTCAAAATTTCTTTTTGCTTGATTTATAGCTTGTTGTAGTGCTTCTTCCCGCGCAGTTTTACCACGTCTAGCAAAAACGATATGATTAATGTTGGCTTTATGTAATCTCTCTTTAAATAGTCGTTTTACTAGATCATCATATATATCATCTTGATTGGTCTTTTTGCTTAAAGTTTCATAAGTTTTTTGAGTAGCTACTGCTAATTCTGCTTTGTATCTGATAGCTACATACATTTTAATTTCAAAGGTTTGCATGAGTTTAAATACTTCCTTTCTGACATCTTGATGATCGTCTTTTGCATGAAAGGTAATTGCTGTTTTGTTGGCTGAAGGTTGCATTGAAGGAATGTCTTTATAGCGCGGATCAGCACAAAGTTGTTTTCTGAGTTCTGCGAGTTCTAATGTTACTTGTTCTGGATGAAAAATTTGGGCTACACCTACCATAAAAAATTTAGATGCGCCCGGTGTTCCTACTATAATTCTGCCTTTTCTGTCAAAAAATGTTAAGTCTCCTGCTTCGTCAACAAAGTAATGATTAGTTTTTTCTTGTTCTGTCATGTGGTTTAGATAAGGTTACTCCAATAATATTTTCCTCATGAAAATAATAACCTTGTTCATACTTTTCATACTTGGACATTTTTGAAAAACTGTCTATATCTTCAGGTCTGACAATAAAGCCATAATTTTTACCATGACTACCGAACCAATGAATAAAACTTGTATATATCTGCTTAGTTTCCATATTAATTAGTAGGTTTATTGTAATAGTAAGTACCTTATTAGTTTACCAAGAAGTGTATAAAATGCAGATAATAAATCAATAAATTTTACTGAATTATACATTATTATACATTTTTACACAAAATATTAAGTTAATTAATTATAGCTATTTATTGTACTTATCATATTTTTAGCTTAACCGCCAACTGCTGATAAATAACATCTAACCACACAGGAATAACAGATTTACCTTCATCTAGGGATGCGTTAGCGAAACTTACCGTAGGTATTGCCATATCGCTATCAAACTCTACCAAAGAAAGGGAATCATCCTGAGATAACAAGAACATAAACCGCTTCCCCCTACCGGAAATAAACAACTCCGGTTCTTGTTCCTTTTACTAATACAAATTGGTAAACATCCAGAAATTGAAACCTGGTGACAAAAACGTAAACACCTTACAACTTTCGTTTTGTCAAGGCAGACAAACAATTTGGCAAGTGACATCGTTTCTATAGGTGTTTATTTACATAAAAAAGCCAGCAGTCAGGATTGAACTGACGACCTTCCGATTACAAGTCGGATGCACTACCGCTGTGCTATGCTGGCGTGTTTTGGTGTGTTGGAGCTTTTGAATAGCCCACCGATTTCTAATAATAGCATAAACCAGAAATTTGTCTAGTAGTTTTCCGAAAAAATTTTTTTTCTGAGTTTATCCATTTAATCAATCCAAAATCCTCAATCCCAAACCTAAAATCCAAAATCGGACATCCCGTAGATCCAGGTAACAATAATTTGGTAAAGTTTTAAGACTGTATACCTGTTGACGCAGCTTATTAAATACACATACACAGATAACTATAATATACCAATCATCAGCATGGCATCATCATTAGTTGGACGAGATTTATTAGGTTTGGCGGATCTGAGTTCCACAGAACTGCAAGAACTTCTAGAAATGGCAGCTTTACTCAAGTCACAAAAGCTGACGTTAAATTGTAACAAGGTTTTGGGTTTATTATTCTCCAAGGCTTCCACCCGCACCAGAGTTAGTTTTACTGTAGCAATGTATCAACTGGGTGGCCAGGTTATTGATCTTAACCCCAATGTCACCCAAGTGAGTCGGGGTGAACCTGTACAGGATACCGCTAGGGTGTTGGATCGTTATTTGGATATCCTCGCTATTAGAACTTTTGCCCAGCAGGAGTTGGAAATTTTTGCTAATTATGCCAAAATTCCGGTAATTAATGCCCTCACAGATTTAGAGCATCCTTGTCAGATTTTAGCTGATTTATTAACTATTCAAGAATGTTTTGGCTCTCTGGCAGGTTTAACTCTGACCTATGTGGGGGATGGTAATAATGTGGCTAATTCCCTGATGTTGGGTTGTGCTTTGATGGGAATGAATGTGAGAGTAGCTTTTCCTTCAGGATATGCCCCAGATGCGGAAATTGTAGAAAAAGCTAGGGCGATCGCTGATCATAAAACTGAAGTTATTCTCACCCATGATGCCCAAGCAGCAGCTAAGGGCGCACAGGTTCTTTATACTGATGTTTGGGCAAGTATGGGACAAGAATCGGAAGCTAATAACCGTCTTCCTATCTTCCAACCTTATCAAATTTCTCAACAATTATTAAGTTTTGCCGATCCCGAAGCAATTGTTTTACACTGTCTACCCGCCCACCGTGGTGAAGAAATTACCGATGAAGTTATCGAAGGTTCTCAATCAAAAGTTTGGGATCAGGCAGAAAATAGATTACACGCCCAAAAAGCTCTACTTGCTAGTATTTTAGGGGCTAAGTGAAGGAATTAGGTGACAGGTGACAGTTTAGAGGGAATAGGGAAGTAATATTAAGATTATATTTTGGATTGTATTTAATTAATTCCAATCTAAAAACTAAAATCTTTTTACCCAGTCCCCAGTCCCCAGTCACCAATCACCTCTTCCCCAATTTAATGAAAAATTTGACAAATAAAACTTTATTTAATTAAAATTACTGATTAATGGTCGTCGGCACTTAATAAAGGTATTGATTAATTGTTGAGAAATATTTAAATCAATCTTGTTAAGGGAAGATTTTTGTAGTACAAATGCTCTAGGGACATTTGTAATTACTTCCCGATAAAACAATGGAAAAACTAACAGCAGTCCAACAAGAATTGTATGAATGGTTGGTAGAATATATCCGTATTAATCAGTATTCGCCATCTATTCGCCAAATGATGCAAGCGATGAATCTCAAGTCACCCGCACCTATTCAAAGTCGTTTGGAACATTTACGCAATAAGGGATACATTGACTGGAATGAAGGGAAAGCGCGAACAATTAGAATTTTGCGGCCAACTAAGCAAGGTGTACCTATTTTAGGAACTATCGCTGCTGGTGGTTTAATTGAACCTTTTACCGATGCGGTGGAACATGAGTATTTAGACTTGGCTAATTTATCTTTACCTCCCCGCAGCTATGCTTTGCGGGTAACGGGTGATAGCATGATTGAAGATTTAATTGCCGATGGTGATGTGGTGTTTTTGCATCCCGTACTCGAACCCAATCAGTTAAAAAATGGTACGATTGTTGCCGCTAGGGTGGAAGGATACGGTACTACTTTAAAACGTTTTTATCTGGAAGAAGAGACTGTCACTCTCAAACCTGCTAACCCGAAATATCAACCTATCGAAGTACCCGCTATGCAAGTACAGGTTCAGGGTTCTTTGGTGGGTGTGTGGAGAAATTATAATTAAGGTGACAGTGAACAGGTGACAGGTGACAGATGGAAGAGCTTGTCCTAAGTTGACCATTTTATAGACGAAAATATACTTATGTTGACAAAAATGGACATAAGTTAGCTCAGAAAAATGCCAACTTGATATATAATCCTCAGATATCAAGTATTGAATCAGACTATTACCGACGCGAAAACCAAGCATTGATAGTGATAGTCTGTTTCCAAATCTTAACCTGAGAAAGTCGCGTTGGGCTACAGCGTGCAAGTCTACTGAGGGATAACCGCTCCCATGCTCCCGTTGAAGTAGAAAGTAAAGTCTAGCTTTGTCTAGGTTTTATATAGCAGAGAAGAGGAAAAAGATAAATAAAATTCCTCTGTACTCTCACTTGTAGCGTCACTTGTCAGCTACTATCTTGTTGATTGTCACTTATAAATTACCTAAATTACCGTCCGTCTTGTTGACTTTAATTAGTCAACTACTATCTTCTTTACTGTCACCTGTCACCTGTCAACTGTCACCTCATGTATTTAACGCGATCGCAAATACAGAAACAAAAACCTCCTGCTTTCTCTCTCAAGTTACCTTTTGTCAGGGAAAATCAGGGTAGTTATCATGTTCAGTCCTCTTTACCAGGATGTCCAAAAATGCCTGTATCTCTGCATTTGCGGGGATATCAGCATCAAGCTATTACTAGCTGGTTTGCTAATAATGGTCGAGGGACTTTAAAAATGGCTACTGGTAGTGGGAAAACGATTACTGCTTTGGCGATCGCCTGTGAATTGTATAAACAGATAAGTTTACAAGTCTTGTTGGTGGTGTGTCCTTACCGTCATTTGGTTAGTCAATGGGGTAGAGAATGTAAGAAATTTAACTTACAACCGATTTTGGCTTTCGAGAATTTACGCACGTGGCAAAGTCAACTTTCAATGCAATTATATAATCTGCGTTCCGGTTCTCAAAATTTCGTCACTGTCATCACCACTAACTCGACTTTAATTAGTGAGGGGTTGCAATCTCAACTTAAATATTTTCCACCCAAAACTTTAATTATTGGTGATGAAGCGCATAATTTAGGCGCACCCAGGTTAGAAGAAAGTTTACCTCGGAATATTGGGTTACGTCTCGCTTTGTCTGCTACCCCAGAAAGATATTTTGATGATGGAGGTACGGAGTCTTTATTTGACTATTTTGGTTCTGTTCTCCAACCAGAGTTTAGTTTGCAAGATGCTATAAATAAAGGGGCTTTAGTGCATTATTTATATTATCCTGTTCTAGTGGAATTAACGGAATTTGAAAGTATTAATTATTTGAAGTTGACTAAGAGAATAGGGCGATCGCTACAATATAGAGAACGAGAAGAAGGGGGTATCGACGATTTTGAAAATATTGAAGATATTAAATCCTTATTAATTAAACGTTCTAGGTTAGTAGGTGCAGCAGAAAATAAATTAACTGCTTTAAAAGAATTAATGTTAAATCGTTTAGATACGAGTCATACATTATTTTATTGCAGCGATGGTTCACAGGAAAGTACACAACGTTCATCTCTGCGTCAGTTGAAGGAAGTAGCGAGAATTTTAGGAGGAGAGTTAGGTTACAAAGTCAGCACCTACACCGCACAGACATCTTTACAAGAACGGGAAATTTTAAGAGAACAATTTGAAAGTGGAGAATTACAGGGTTTAGTTGCTATTCGTTGTTTAGATGAAGGTGTGGATATTCCCGCTATTCAAACTGCGGTGATTTTATCAAGTTCTGGGAATCCTCGTCAATTTATCCAGCGTCGTGGTAGGGTTTTACGTACCCATCCTGGGAAGGATAGAGCGACTATTTTTGATATGATTGTTTTACCTCCTGATTTGGATCGAGAAGCGATAGAGGTGGAACGCAATTTGTTAAGAAAAGAGTTAAGAAGGTTTGTGGAATTTGCTGATTTAGCTGATAATGCAGGAGAAGCAAGGATGAAATTATTAGATTTGCAAAAGCGTTACGGGTTATTGGATATTTAGGAGAATTGAGTTAATCCCACATTTCGCACTTCAAAATGTCATACGTTAATACTTAAATTATTTTTACAAAAAATGTTGACATAATTCAGTATTTAAACGTATAAACTACAGACCTTTGGCGATCGCTCAAACCAGGAATGTCGAATACATCTTCTACTTTTTAGTAAGGAGTATTAGCGATGATTTTCTTAGCCAGGGTGGGATACATCCCTGGATACTGCTGAAAACCGGCAATATTGGTATTATTCAAATCCAATTTTTTCCCAAATTCTGTTGCTAACTTCTGATCTGCCTTGTTTTTAGAGTATCAGTGGATAGATCCCCGACTTTTTGAAGAAGTCAGGGATCTGGGTATTAATAAAATCACTATTATACTGCATAAATCTCAGGATAGGGAATTTGACGGTTAGCTTTCAGTGATCAGCAGTCAGTTAAGCTTTTATGCAGCTAAATTGTATAATCATAAATTCTTGAACTCTTGTGGCACAGGCATACTTCGACTGCGCTCAGTACAAGTCTTGCCTGTCTCATTTATACAAATTAAATGCACAACAGCTTATCAGTTTGAAAGTCCTTTTGGTTGAAAATTTTGTAATGTAAATTTATACCTCGTAAACCTCGAATTTGCCGTAGTTAGCTGATAATATTCAGGATATTGATTTTGACTCGGAAACTATTAGCCATTAATGAAAACAGACTCAATTTTTTATCAAATATTTCAAACTTTACCTACTGTTTTGTTTGAATTATTAGGAGAATCTCCAACAAAAGCAAGTGGATACAAGTTTGATTCAGTGGAAATTAAGGAATTATCATTCCGTTTTGATGGGTTATTTCTCCCACCTGCTGATGAAGATAAACTGATTTATTTTGTAGAGGTGCAATTTCAGCAACGTGACAATTTTTACTGGGACTTGTTTGGGGAGATATTTCTCTACTTAAAGTTATATCGTCCTCAACAAAATTGGTGTGCAGTGGCGATATTTCCCAATCGTAGCACTGATACAGCAGAACCAATACAGTATCAAGAGTTATTTCATCCGGGTAGAATATCACGGATATACTTAGATGAGTTAGGGGAAAAAACTGGTGATTCTGTTGGTTTAGGAATGCTAGAATTGATAGTAGCACAACAACCACAAATTAAGGATAAAGTAGTTCAACTGAAAGAACAAGTACGGGTGTCTTTAGCAGAAGCAATGATCCAGGAAAAGGTTTTAGAATTGGTAGATAAGATACTGGTGTACAAGTTTCCCTATTTAAGTAGTCAGGAGTTAGAAGCTATGTTTGGACTAGATGAGTTGAAGCAAACACGGTATTTTCAAGATGTGAAGGAAGAGGGTAAAGCGGAAGGTAAAGCGGAAGGTAAAGCGGAAGGTAAGTTAGAAAGTAAGTTAGAGATGATACCTTTGTTGTTACGTTTGGGTTTAAGTGTGGAGGCGATCGCTTCTGAGTTGAATTTAGATATAGAGTTAATTAGGTCGAGGATATCGGAGAATAAGCAATCAATAACAAATCAGGGATAAAGTAGTTCAACTGAAATGTCTCGTTAGTGCCATGATTTCATCGGTGGTCATGTTGATTGTAGCTTTACCTCGCATTATTTCTATAAGATTTTTACCGGGAGTGGGTTTAATTTTGGATTTTTTTATGTAAACTGCATCTCCGATGATTTCAAATTCTACTTCTGTGTTGGGTGTTAATCCCAATCTTTCTCGTATTTCTACGGGAATAGTTACTTGTCCTTTGGATGTGATTTTCATATTTTTATTGTCAGGTAAGAATTTTCCTACTTTTAGGATTACATATTTCCGAATCAGATGTTAATGTTAGGGAATATTAGAAATTGGATAGATCCTATACTTATTTAAACAAGTATAGTATCTGAGTATTAAGAAAATTATTATCGTACTGCATAAGGTGTAAATTGCCGTTTAAAGGGAGAATGAAAACCAATGACAATATCTGAATTTGGTACTCCCATTTGTACTAATCTTTCGGCTATTGATTCTTCTGTTCCATTGTACTGAATCCAAATTTTGTCATTTTCAATATCAAGGTGAATTACTGGACCAAATACTCGTTTATCACCTTGCCAACCCACAAAATTTAACTGATAATGATCATGTTCACTATCAAATATTAGTTGTGCTTTTACTGTATCTGTAGTGGTGGAAATTTGAGCGTGTTCTGTTAGAATTTCTTTGATAAATTGTCTATAAAGTTCTATTTTATCCATTGTCTAATCTCCTCTTGTTTTGGATCGTAAATGATCAGTTTGACTTGATATTTTTGTAGCATACGTTGGATAAATGGAAGTTGGAAAAATTCGTAATAAGTCTCAAAGGGTACGGCTAAATATATAATTCTGGTTGGTTCTTGTTCTTCTAACGCTTGGCTATAGTTTAGATATTGACCTAATGCTGTATGAAAACTGCTAATTTCTGAATCTCCTATAAAACTTTTAATTTCTACTGCAATTTTTTCTGTCTCCTTTTCTGCTGCTATGGTTGTGTCTGCTGCTAAATCAATTTGCAGTTTGACAACTTCACTAATGCGAATGGTGAGGGGATCATGAGTGATTTTCCATCCTTCTTTTATTAAAGCATTTTTAACCTGTTGGTGGAAAACATCTTTTGCCATTATAATTGATTATTCTTATCTTGTTAGTGTAATTATTTTACTATAGCAATATTGAAATGTGAGAAAACACGGTATTAGTTTTTGTGCTTTATATAACTAATAATCTTGTCCATGAATTACGCTAAATATAGCACTTAAACCACCAAACAAAATTTTATAGGGTATTAAAAATATCTTCCTTGAACTACGCAATTTCTAATGAAAGATTTAGGATGGCTATATATTTATTCTATCATATAACAATAATATTTGATATCTGAAATTGTTTGCGTAGTCAGATAAAACGCAAAAGGTAAGATGCAAAAGGGTTTCCGAGAATTTAGGTGTACGGATTTTTTTCAAAAATCAAATATGAGTCTCATATAACAATAACTACAATATTAGCAACTTCTTCAATAAGTAGGGTATCTTATATTTTGTAGTTATGCTCACAGATATTGCTGTAATATTTCAACTGTAGCGAGTCCGGTTTTTTCCCAACTAAATTGATTTGCTCTTTTTATTCCTTTTTCTGAAAGTTGTTTTCTGGTTTCTGAATCATTAATAATAGTTTGCATTGCGTCTGTAATTTCCTCGGTATTATATGGATTAATTAAAATTGCCGCATCTCCTGTTACTTCTGGAAGTGAAGAAATATTAGAGGTAATAACGGGAGTACCACAGGCCATTGCTTCTAATACTGGTAAACCAAAACCTTCCCATAAACTGGGAAAAACTAAAGCAAGTGCTTGATTGATTATTATTGGTAATTCGTTGTAAGGTACGTAGTTTAGGAATTTGACTAAATGATTTATTTCTAGTTCTTGAACTTGTTTTTCTAATAATGGGGTGTAACGTTTATCTGTTGGTCCAACTAACCATAGTTCATAGTCATTTGTGTGAGGTAATTTTGCAAAAGCAGAAATTAAACTATGTACATTTTTATAAGGATCTTGTCTACCAATGTATAGAAAATAGTTTTTAGTGGGTAGGTTGAGAAAGCGGAAATGAGAGCGATCGCACGCTAAAGGAATAGATGTGATTTTATTACTTGGGATTTGGTAAAATTCGGTGATATCTCTAGCTGTTGCTTCAGAGTTACAAATTATATGTTGTGCTTGGTTGAGAACTTGGGGGGTGTAGTAGCGGTGGTATGGTGTTAGGGGTGAGAAAGGTTTAGGAAAGCGTAATGGTATCATGTCGTGTGACATGACAATAAAGCGACAGTTTTTGTATAGCGGTGCTTCAGGGATGGGGGAAAATAGAAGGGTAGATTTGAGGTTTTTATAGATTTTTGGTAGTTGGAATTGTGTCCAGATGAGACGGTTTAAATGTCCTTTTGAACCATGAGCAGGAGTAAGATTATTTGGGATTGGGTAGCAATTGAAATCTGGGTGATTTTGTGATGTTATTAGGGTTGGTTGGAGGGTTTTCAGGTAGGAAATGAGGTTTAAAGCGTAGTTGCTGATGCCGGTTGGTTGGGAAAAAATAATGGATAGGTTGATGATTAATTGATGAGATGATGGATGATTTATTGTGTTCATTAATTAATTGTTCTATTTATCACGATTATTATTTATATCTCAATACTAACTTAACAATCTGCCAACAATAAGGATTTAATGTTATTGCAAATTCATAGAAAAATTTTGTAAAAAGATAAACTCGTAAAATCAATCTTTCCCACATAGGACGATGTTTTTTATAGTAATAAATTTGGCTGCGTCTATATTCTACGACCATTTTATGGGCAATCCTGTTTACAGAATGTCCTCGAATATGAATTAAAGACACTTCAGGTGTATATAAGACTTTATACCCTGCATTTTTGACTCTTTGACATAAATCAGACTCTTCAAAATACATAAAAAATTTTTCATCAAAACCACCTAGTGAATGAAATAAATCTGCACGAATAAAAAATGCTGCACCTACAACAATATCGACTTCTTTAGTTTGTTTACAATCCTGCTCTAAACGATTTAACTTAGTTGGAGATTGAGCATAATTGTGTAATCTCTTAGCTTCAATTTCACCTTTAATACTGATTGTAGGTGAAAACGAGATTTGAAAACTGCCATCTGGAAATAAAAGTTTAGGTCCAATAACTCCTATTTCTGGATTTTCTTCCATTAAATTAATTAGATGTGGAAATATATTACTGGTAATTATGGCATCAGTATTTAATAAAAATAAAAATTTTCCTTTAGCTACTTTTGCACCAGCATTATTTCCTGAGCCAAAACCAATATTTTTTGATAATTTAATTAATTTGACAGCAGGAAATTGATTCTCAATAATATCTATACTATTATCTTGTGAATTATTATCTACTATAATAATTTCGCAGTTATATCTAGGAATAAATTTTTCTATAGAAGTTAAACAGTCTGTTAAAACATCTGCACCATTATAGTTAACTAAGATAATTGAGATTTTTAGTGATGTATAATGTTGTCTTATCATAAAATTTTTATTTTTATGTATATAATTAATTTTTAAACATGAACTCCCCACGTTCTCAAGTATGATTGCAATTTCTTTTTTTGATTTTGTGACAGCACTTGACGGACAACTTTACGAAATAACCCTGTTAAAACATAGGTTTGATTGAAAATACCAAAAGGAATAATCTGGGCAGAAGGTACGGGAATTTCAGTCAATTTTATAGGACTACCTGTATAGGTTTCAGGCACAACATGAAGTACCACCTGATAAACACAAGCAAAAGGATTAGAAAGCAGTTCTTTCTTTAAACCGTGAGGCAAACTCAACCAAAGATCAGCAAGTTCTGTTTGATCTGGTGATCTGACTACAAAACTAGCATCAATAATTTTTAAATCTGCATCTTCAATTAATTTCTGTATATTTTTAATACCAAAGAATCTTATATGATTTTTATCTAATAACCCTGATTCACTATATTGAAAATCTCCATTCCACAAGCAACCACTAATGACAGCGTGTCCTGCATGGGGTAATGAAATCACAATGTATCCACTATCATTTAACAGGTTTTTTATATTCTGAAGACATCTTAATGGATCATACAAATGCTCTAAAACATCCGCAGCAACAACAACATCAAATTTCTGTTCCTCCGAAAAAATTTTATACCACTGTGGGTTGTTTAAATCTGCACTAATAACACTAGAACAAAACTGTTTGAGTTCTTCAATATAATCAGGATGAATCTCAATTGCTGTAATATTGCATTGGTTGATGTCTTGCAAAACTCGTAATATTGATCCCGGACCTGCACCAATTTCCAAAACCTTTTTTTGTTTGCCGACAAATCTTAATACATTGGCGGCGGCTGTATCAGAATTAGGATCAACTGTGTAATTATAATTTAAGGTTTTTTCTTGCATAGTAAAATTATTGTCCATTACATATTTTCCATCACAGAAATTCCCCCATCCAAACCCACACCTACTTGAATTAAAGGTGATACTTAACCGCATACTCTAACTCTTCCAGTTATAGTCCGCAAGATTCCAGAGATAATCTTTAACACAGTGGATTCAACAGAACCATGGAAATTGTTCGATAAGCATCAAATTTATACCCTTGATCATAGTTAACCTTTCCGTTAACATAGGAGTGGTTAGAGTCATATTTTTTTTCCTTTATTTAGTTACTGTATATCAGATTATTTACAAGATTTATCTTCTCTGACACACCCTAAAACTATCAGATTTGTTTTTCTGGACAGGTTATTTTCCCTGAAAAATTTACTACAAACTATCAGGATCAATATTTAACTCTCTTAATTTTTGTGCTAAAATTGACATTTTAGTTTCTGCTTGTTCTAGTTTAGCTTCTGCTTGATTAGCTCTTTGCTGTTCAGCCTCAGCTTTTTGAGTAGCAACTTCAGCTTTTTGAGTAGCAATTTCAGCTTTTTTAATTTCTTGTAAATTCGCTTCTTCTGGTGTAGGTACTAATCTTCCTTCAACCGTAAAATATCTTAACCTACCTTCCAACACTCCCAGATATAAACCTAACTCCTGACTCCAATACCAATCATTTTCTGATGCGGGAATAGGTTTATATTCACTGTCTGTTAATCGCCATCCCACCAATTCTAAGGTATTGGGCGAAAACCAAAAATACTCAGGAGTGCGGAATTGATTTTGATACAACTGTTTTTTTAATCCCTTGTCTACTTTGGCTGTAGAATCAGAAAGCAATTCAATGATTACATTGGGATATTTACCGTCTTCTTCCCATGTTACCCAAGACAAACGCGGACGTTTTTCCGTATCTTTGACTAGAAAAAAGTCTGGTCCTCTAAAGTCTCGATTTTTTAACTGTTGTCGGCTATAGTAGATACTGAGATTTGCACCTATAAAGAAATCTTCTCGATCACGCCATAACCATTCTAAACAAGTTACTAATATTAATAGTTGTGTATAATGTAATGAGCTTTCCATTTCTGGTTCGTCACTAAGTAGTTCGGTGCAATCTGGCATTAATGCTTCTATTTCTTGTGCTGTTAAGGCCATAGATTTTTTGTTGATAAATTACTATCTTTAGTTAATTATAAACTATGAGAATAGCGGGAAACCACGCTATTTGAGAATTGAGGTGTAATTTGATGTGTAACTCCTGAATAATTTACTACACATTAACAGGATCAACGCTTATAACTCTCTTATTAATTGTATGGGTTAACTATTAACGTAAGTTGCTAATGCAAAAAGTCTTTCAACTGGAAGTGAAAACGAGAAATAGACAGCAAAAAACAAGGTAAGATCATCATAATTAATTCTTTCTACTGACTCCTGACTCCTGACTCCTATTCCTAACTAGCAACTTGGGTTATTAATTTTCTGTAAATAATTATTTTTCCCTATTTTTTCCTTAACTAGCAACTATTTCCGATTGTTTAACACTTTGCAAATAATAATCTACAACTTCCTGTGAATCACCCGAAAATCTAATATTTCCTTGACTTAAATAAATCACCTTTTTACAGGATGTACTAATAAACTGTAAATCATGAGAAACCACCAAAACCGTCGTTTCCCCATTCCAAAAACTATCAATCCTCTGCTGACACTTATGCTTAAACCTCTCATCCCCCACAGATAAAACCTCATCCAAAATCAAAATATCCGGCTGTACATCAGTAGCAATAGAAAAACCCAACCTGGCCACCATACCCGAAGATAAACCCTTAACTGGAATTAAAGCATAATCCTCCAATTCGGCAAACTCCAAAATTGACCGCGCTCTTGCTTTCATCTCAGTCCTAGAAAAACCCAGTAATACACCATAAAGCAGTATATTGTCAATCACGGAAATGTCAGGATCGAAACCAGCCCCTAGTTCAATTAAAGGCGCAACTTCACCCCTTACTCTAACTGTTCCGGTCGTAGGTTGTAAAATCCCAGAAATGAGTTTTAAAAGAGTGGATTTACCAGAACCATTAGCACCTATTATACCTATTTTTTCACCTTTTTCAACAACTAAATTAATATTATCTAAGACTAATTTTTTCGCAGGTTGGCGATATTTACCTTCTACAATAGAAAGTAAAGTTCTCTTCAAATCATAAGAAAACTCCTCTTGTGTACGTCGCCACAAAGAAACTTGATCTAGGCGAATAACTTCCATTTACAATAAATCCATAAACTGATGTCGCCACAAATGAAAACAAGTCCATCCCAAGGACAAAATAATTATGCCACTCAGTAAAGCCGCACCTATTAAACCTAAATCTGGCGTTGAACCTGATAATGTAATCTGACGTAGACTTTCAATAATCGGTAAGAGAGGATTTAAACTCAAAAATGGTTTAACTTGCGGTGGTACAATTGCTGCTGGATAAAATACCGGACTACTGATCCAAATCACAAAGCTGACTAACTCATAAAAGTAAGGTAAATCTCTAAAAAATACATACAATGCGCTAACTAAAAATCCAACTCCTGTACAAACTAACAATAATGCCAGAAACGGAAATATCAATGCTAATACATTTACTAAACTTCGAGAATTAAATAAAGTCATCAATGCCAGTAATGGAAATGCTCCCACGGAAAATTGAAACACATTAGCTGCTACCATAGATACTGGGAAAACACTGACAGGCAGCCGAATTTTATTTAATAATGCCCCATTATATACCACACTTAACAAAGCTTGAGATGTGGAAGCTGAGAAAAAATTAATTACCACCAATCCTGTAAACGCTGCTAATACGTAGTTAATGATGGAGTTACCATAATAAGATGAAAAGGTAGCACCAAAAATAGCAGTATAAAGCCCTGTCATGATCAATGGGTTCAGTAGTGACCAATACACACCCACGATTGAACCCCGATAACGCACTTTTAGGGTCCGCACTACCAAGACGTGCAATAGTTCCCAGTAGCGCTGTACCTGTAACCAAGTTAAATTGTTTTTGATTAAATTTTCTTTGATAGATAGGGTCATTCTCCAGAACCACCACAGGCTATAGCCAAGTTACCAGGGCATTGTATACTATTTTCAGTATTAATTGAACCTAAAATATAACCATCCTCTTGAACGTCAAAATAGATCCCTAACTTCTCTCAAAAGAAAAATTCGGGATCTACTGAATGACAAATTATTTACAAACTATCAGGATTAATACCTAAATCTCTTAACCTCTGAGCTAAAATAGCTGCTTTAGCTTCTGCGTCTTCAGCCCTTTGTTTTTCAGCTTCGGCTCTTTGTTTTTCGATTTCAGCCTTTTGTTTTTCAGATTCAGCTTTTTGTTTTTCAGATTCAGCTTTTTGTTTTTCAGATTCAGCTTTTTGTTTTTCAGATTCAGCCCTTTGTTTTTCAGCTTCGGCTTTTCTGTAAGCAATTTCAGCCTTTCTGATTTCTTCTAAATTTGCTTCTTCAGGTGTGGGTATTAATCGCCCCTCAACACTGAAATACCTTAATCTACTTTCAAACACTCCTAAATACAACCCTAATTCCTGACTCCAATACCAGCCATTTTCCGAAGGAGTAATACTTTTATATTCACTGTCTGTTAATCGCCATCCCACCAATTCTAAGGTATTGGGCGAAAACCAAAAATATTCAGGGGTTCTAAATCGGTTTTGGTACAACTCTTTTTTTAATCCCCGGTCTACTTTAGCAGTAGAATCAGACAGCAATTCAATAATTAAATTGGGATATTTACCGTCTTCTTCCCATATTACCCAAGAATTACGCGGACGTTTTTCCGTATCTTTGACTAGAAAAAAGTCAGGTCCTCTAAACTCTCGATTTTTTAACTGTTGCCGGCTATAGTAGATGCTAAGATTTGCTCCGATAAAGAAATCTTCTCTATCTCTCCACAACCATTCTAAACAAGTTACTAATATTAATAGTTGTGTATAATGTAAAGAGCTTTCCATTTCTGGCTCGTCGCTAAGTAGTTCGCTGCAATCTGGCATTAATGCTTCTATTTGTTCCGCTGTTAAAGCCATAGATTTGAGTTGGATAAGTTACTATCTTTTATCTACTATAACCTAATACGATTCTTGTTAAGAATTTTCTCATTATTTCCGTAATGCCAAGCAATACCAGCACTCCAACCAACACGCACACCTTTAAAAGCTTGTTGGATATATTGCCATAAAATCCCATTCTTGAGAAGATGGGTAAATTTAAGCCTAATAATCCGCAGTAAACAACGATAAATTAAAAGTAAAGTCAGACGTATAATTAAAATCGGCAAAGGAATTTTTTTATAACCGTGTTTTAAGGCAAAATAAGTAGAATTTTTAGCGAGAGAATACCAACAAGTTAGATGTTTTTGATCATAACGGTTATGACTAGGTTGAGGATAATGATCTACAACCGTATCACAATAGTGAATTTCATAACCAGCTTGAATCAAACGTAAACAAACATCTGTTTCATCTAAAAAATATTCAAAAAATTCATCATAACCATTAATCTTTTGGAGTAAATCTTTACGGTAAGATGAATTAGTTCCCATTAAACCATTAAACCAAAAACCCTGTTTTTGATTATAGTTAATCACATTTTCTGAACGAATGGGAATTGTATTACTAATAAGATTGGTAATACCTTGATGATATTGTAAAGGATAACCGGCTTTTGTCATATCTCTGACAGTACCACCAACTCCAGCGCATTGATCACCATATAAAGCATAGGTTGATATTAATTTATCTAACCAGTCAGTCGGGGGGATAGCATCATCATCTATAAAAGCAATAATCTTTCCTGATGATTTTTGGATTCCTATATTTCTAGAAATACTAATATTTTTAGGTTGTGATGTTAAGATTTTGATGCTAAAAGTTAAATTATTTTTGAGTAAATTTATCATTTTTAATGTACTATCATCATCGGAAGAATCTACCACAATAACTTCAAAAGGGTTATGATTGATGTGATTTAAAGATGCCAGAGTTTTTTGGAGTGAAGCAGAACGATCTGCGGTACAAATAACTATAGATATCAATTCAGAATTTAACATGGTTGCAATTCTTTCCAATATTGTGAAGAGAGATGTTATTTTGCAGCAACTGATTTATGTACCAAAATGCTCATCTGCAAATATATTTTCAACAACCGATAAAATACTTGCAGACTTTTAAACAGTATATTCATTAAATTCAAATTTACCTGGATGTAACCAGCACCACTAAAGAAATAAACTTTTTTAGCTAAATTAACATAAAAAAGTTCTGGTTTATAGCAGCTAACTATTACCAAATCTACAGGTTTAACAAAACAAGATACTAACCAAATGTAAATCCTCAGCAATAAACTTTTGGGTGGATACCAAATAGTAACTTTAGGAAATTGACAAATATCTTGATATATAGAAGATTGCACCAATATTTTGCTATTATTATGAATAATTGATGCTAAATCATATTCCTGATATGGCAATATATCAGGCATTTTACCTTTAATTTTCTGAAGGAAATCTGTCAAACCTTGTAAATAAATTTCTGCCCAAAAATAACGCCCAGTTAATGAGTAATAAATTAATTTTGGCAATAATAATTTCAGACGTTTTAATAATAGTTCTGGTTTGTGTTTTTGCCAACAGTAACAAAGATTACGTTCATCATAATAACTAATCCAAGGACGTTGTTTAAAATCAGGTGAAGAATGCCAAATAATAGACTCTGGATGAGCAGCAACCACCCAACCAGCTTGTTTTGCTCTTAAACACCATTCCACATCATCAAAATGCAGAAAGTAATTTTCAAATACTCCGATTTCTTCAATTATTTCCCGTCTGAATAATAATGAAGCTGCTGCACAAATATCTACTGTGAGATAAGGTTTACCTGCTAAAATTTCCGCTGTTGATTTAATAATTGAGTTACCAAAATAAGTTTTTAAATGTGCTTTTGGTTCATGAATATAACCGCCTATTTCTTGAATAATCTCCGGTTGTTCTAATTTTCTAATTTGAGAACCTACTAACCCTACCTCTGGATACTTTTCTAAGGTTTCTACTAAAGGAAGTAAAGCTTGATGATGTAAACTTACATCATTATCTAGTAACCAAATGTAATCATAATTAAGGTTACTTACAAACTTCATTCCATAAGAAAAACCACCAGAACCTCCGATATTTTCCCCTGTTTGTAAAACTGTAATTTGGGTATAATGTTCTTCCAGATAAAGTTGTGTACCGTCAGAGGAAGCATTATCAACAACAAAAATATCCAGAGATATCCCATGCAAATCTAGTTTTTTTGTGTCTTCAATAAGCAAACAAACATCTTTAATTTTGTTCCAAGTAACAATGATAGCTGCGACTTTGGTAATGTTCATAAATCATTTCAGATTATTTCATAAATCATTTGTTAAAATCAATAATTCCAATACCCATCCATTCCTCTGCAATATGACTAATTTCCCAAATTGAATATGACTGAGAGTATGATAATTTCAGTTCATTCCAACATCTTCTAGTTCCACCATCTAAGTGATCATATTCCGAAGCATTAATATCATGAAAAGCACAAACTTTTGCATAACGCCCTACATTGAAAAAGTCTCTTTTCATGCCATGATATGAATGATCTGCATCAATATAAACAACATCAAATTCTTTACCGATAAAATCAGCAGATGTAGCAGGAATGGCTTTTTCTAAGGGTAAAATAGATGAAAAATAATCCCAATCTCTAAAGTTGTCTTCTATATCAACACAGGTATATTTAAAGTTGTTGTTGAACTTAGATAAAACCGCACAACAAAAAACGGAAAATCCTCCATACATTACCCCAATTTCCAAAAAAGAACTTGGTTGTTTTTGAATGCAATAAATTAAAAAATCCGCAAATTCTGTAGGGATTTGTAATGGTCCATAATCAGAAGCATTCAGATATTGTTGATAAGGAGAATAAAGATTCCATCCTTGATATGCACAACCATAACCTTTGATTTTTTCTAACAAAAAATTTCTATTTTTTAATTGTTTTTTGTCCGCATCTAAAATTGATTGAATGACAACTCTACCCTTATTGAAATCATGTTCAATGGCTTTTTTGTTCATGATATCTGGTAGATTTTCAGGTTTATTTACCGCAGCTATATCTTGATATTCGGTTTTGATAATTTTATAGATTCTTTTGATTTTTTTGGATTCGACTTTTAGCTGTTGATAGGAACTCATTAACTTTTTTAAACCTATATTTCTGTCACGAATAAATACGCGAATATATTTAGGGACTATTTGTGTGAATGATGTATATATCACGATATTTTACCTCTACTTATTGTTAATTAAATGTGAGTAAAAGTGAGTAAAGTGTGGATGCAACCTAACAAAAACCTCTAATAAGAATCTAATAAAGTTGACTAATTCTTTTTTCAAAAACTGTGAGGGCAGCAGCAATAACTTGATCCATGTTGTAATATTGGTATTGTGCTAATCTGCCGACAAATGTTACTGTTTCTAACTTATCTGCTGCATTTTTATACTGTTGAAATAATTCCCGATTTTCGGGACGGGGAACAGGATAATATGGATCTCCTTCTGCTTGTGGATATTCATAATAAATAGTAGTTTTTGGATGTTTTTGTCCAGTAATATGTTTAGATTCTACTATCCTTGTAAAATCATAATCATTGGGATAGTTGACAACAGCAACTGGTTGGAAATATTCAACATCATGAGTTTCAAACTCAAAACGTAATGAGCGATAGGGAAGTTTTCCAAATTTATAATCAAAAAATTGATCAATGGGTCCGGTGTAAATTAGATGATCGAACTTTAACCATTGTTCTACTTCCTGAAAGCTGGTATTCAGCATAATTTTAATGTTGGGATGATCCAACATTTTTTCAAACATTTTTGTAAAACCATTTAGTGGCATAAATTGATACTTATCACCAAAATATCGGTTATCTTTATTAGTTCTCACAGGAATACGAGCGCACACTGAAGCATCTAATTCATGAGGCCACAAATTCCATTGTTTATAAGTGTAGTTTTTAAAGAATTTCCCGTATAAATCTGTTCCTACTTTGCCAACTACAGCTTGTTCAGAGTTTTCTATTCTGTCATATTTTTCTTTAACTTGCTCATAAAATTCTGCAATTTCCTGACTATTGAGATTTAGTCCATACAGTTTGTTAATAGTATTTAAGTTAATAGGAATTGGGTATAAATTACCATCAACTTTAGCTAATACTTCATGTTGATAAACTCGCCATTGGGTAAATTGAGAAAGGTAATCAAGGATTTTTTTGCTATTTGTATGGAAAATGTGCGCTCCATATTTATGAATCAATACTCCCGCATTGTCGTAAAAATCAAACGCATTACCTCCAATATGATTGCGGGTATCAATCACTAAAACTTTGCGATCTAAGCGCGTAGCTATACAATTTGCTAGGGTACAACCAGCAAACCCAGCACCAACAATCAAAAAATCAAACATTCTAGGGTACATAGTTTTATTCCAGTTATTTTGATGCTTTTGTTTCTATTTCTAAATACTTTTCCCAGAAAGATTGACTGGTAAATTCAAGGAATGAGTCTATATATAGAGTTTTCAATTTTGGTAATTTAATCAGCATTAACAAAGATACCCATAGGGCATTTATTAGCACCTGAAAAAACCTATTTCTGGAAAATTTAACTACAAATCCTTCCTGAGTTTGCAAATTGTAATACAAAACTTTTTTAGTTCTAAAAGCGTTTAAGGGTCTACTATTATTAGCGGGTACAATACTATATCCTTGATCGCTCAATGTGTCATCTGCAAAGAAAAACCAATTTGGTAAAAGATGTCCATTAAGAGTTAAAAGTCTGAAAAATCTATGTAACTTGTTTTCACTCTTTTCTCTACTTTCTATATATTTTTTGTATACAAATGGTAAATCTGGATTTTTAGTTGTTTTTTCTCTAGACTGACAAACCTCTTTATGATTTTCTTCTGGGTTTTTAGCAACTAGAGCATCAGGACCTTGGAGAAAGTCAACTGTAGCTTTAATAATGCTTTCAGCAGTTTCATATCTATAACAGAATAATTCTTTTAATAATGGTTTTAAAAACCATTTAATTGCCTTGATACTGCTAAAATCTTTGTGAAAGTACAGGCTATGATAAATCATACTATTTCTGAAAAAATAGTATTCAATGGATGGATTTTTCTTATTTTCAAATGGTTCATGCCAAACACATATACCATTCAAAATTATAATTTTTTTGCCTATTCTGCGACAAAATTCTACATCATCTATTTTAATAAAGAAAGGATATGGTAAACCATAATCTTTGATAGCATCAACTGGAAAGCCAAAAAACCACCACCCAGTATAATCAATATATTCATCTACCTCATTAAATAAAGTTTCTCTTAATTTTCTCAAATCCATATTAGGTTTAACAGGAATAAAACCTTGATTTCGATTCCAATAAGCTCCTTTTTCATGCTGTATATATTTTTTATCTAATCTCAACATACTGCTACCAAGACAGATATCTTTTTGATGAGAAAATGTCAAAAATTTCCAGACTCTCTCTAATATTTCTGGATCAAAGAGAATATCATCATCCATCAGGATAATATGTGAGAATTGATTTTCCTGATTATGTTGCTGTTTTAAAACTTCCAGCATTCCTCTAGCAAAACCACCGCTTCCTCCTGCATTTTTATTAGGTATAATATGAATTAAATCATTATCAAATTTTTCTAAATTTCTACCATTATCAATGATGAATACTTCTAAATTATTATCATAACCGCTTTCTTGTAAGCTTTGGTTTAATAAATATTCTTTTAATAATTTTATGTTTTTATAAACATATTTTTCTCTTTTATAAGTACAAATGACCACTGCAATTTTTACTTCGGTAACAGGTTCTGTCAAAGTTGAAAAATACCCACCGCTAATTTGACACAAATTTTCTAATGCTTCTATTTTCATGTAGATCATTCCTGTAGATGTGGATATATCGAAGTTGTCTAAAAATTTGATTTCTTCAATTTCGTTATTTTTGATAATCTTCTGTGATAATACAGTTTTAGTCTCACCTAATCTGTCAATATTATAAACACTAATTTTAAAAGTTCCTTTTAATTTGACACTAGCACTTATATTTCTAACCTGGGTATATTCTTTCCAGCTATCCACATAAAAAGCATTAAAATAGGTGTCAAAACTAACAATACCACCTTGATTTAGCTCTAGTATCTGATTTTCATAGTTAAATAAAACTTGGGAATTACTTCTAAAAAATAATTCTTCAACAGTACAAATATCTGTTCTAGGAAAAATTATATTTTGCAGATGATTATTACATATATCTTTTATATCTTTTGGAGTACGGTGAAGGATAGCTGGTAATTCTATTTGGTTAACCATAGTTTATTTTTACTCAACCTTTGTTTTATGTTGCTTAATAAAAAATCTTCAGTAACTGTTATGCCAAACCATCAGTTGAAATGCCAACAGAATAATCACTTAATTCCCAACTATGGTTTCTGTATTGATATCTCTTGTAAATGCTGCATTTTTGGTTAATATTTTCTACGATGTAAATGTATAGTTTAGTTGTTGTGGATTTTGAAAAATAGCTTTTTCCCTTGAGTAAATAAATTTATTTCACATTATTTCACAAGATTATGCTATTTTTTACACCTAAGTCTTCAATTATTTATGTCTGGCAATACTGGATAGTTATTTAACACTAAATTTTGTTGGTTATCATGTTATTTTTGATTCTAGGTTTTATTTATTTCACTATCAAAAAATTTATACATTATACCTCCTAGTAATGATGTAATATTATTTGGTAGCGATTGTCAAAAATGAGTTAACATTGAAAAATGTAATTGCATAAACCTTGTTTTTCCTTGTGTTTCAAAATAGCTAATATCTCCTAAAATCCTTATTGATATGCTATCTGCTGTATATTACAAATACAAATCTACGCACCCTGATAAATAACTCTGATCAGTAGACTTAAATTTATTCTGGAATGACTTTACCAGCAAGATAAGACTCTACTGCACGTTCCGCACTACCTATAAAAGTGATTTTTCCTTTGTCTAACCAAATGATTCTTTGACAAGACTGTTTCATAAAACCTAAATCATGGGATACTACTAAAACCGTTGCATCTGCATCCCAAAACTTTTCAATTCGCTGCTGACATTTATGCTTAAATCTTTCATCACCTACTGATAAAACTTCATCCAAAATTAAAATATCCGGTTGCACGTCTGTAGCAATAGCAAAACCTAATCTTGCTACCATACCGGAAGATAAACCTTTAACTGGAACTAAAGTATAATCTTGTAATTCTGCAAATTCTAAGATTGAATGCGCTCTTTTTTTCATCTCCACCCTAGAAAATCCCAGTAAAACACCATAAAGTAAAATATTGTCCATAACTGAGATTTCTGGATCAAAACCTGCTCCTAGTTCAATTAAAGGGGCAATTTTTCCTTTAATTCTGACTTTTCCCTGTGTAGGTTTCAGAATACCAGAAATTATCTTTAAAAGTGTGGATTTTCCAGAACCATTCGCACCAATAATTCCTAGTTTTTCTCCTTTATTAACTACTAATTCAATATTATTCAAAACTAATTTTTTGGCAGTTTGACGATATTTACCTTCTACGATATGAAGCAAAGTTCTTTTTAAATCGTAAGAAAACTCTTCTTGTGTTCGTCTCCACAGTGAAACTTGATCCAGGCGAATTACTTCCATTACAATAAATCCATAAATTGATGTCGCCAAATATGAAAACAAGTCCATCCCAAGGATAAAATAATTATACCACTCAGTAAAGCGCCCCAAATTAAATCTAAATCTGGCAATGTTCCTGATAATGTAATTTGACGCAAACTTTCAATTATTGGTGATAAGGGATTCAAGTTTAAAAATGGTTTTACTTGATTTGGTACAATAGCTGCTGGATAAAATACAGGACTACTTATCCACAGGACAAATACAATTAATTCATAAAAGTAAGGTAAATCTCTAAAAAATACGTATAATGCACTTACTAAAAATCCAATTCCTGTAGATACTAAAATTAACGCTAGAAATGGAAATACCAATGCTAAAACATTTACTAAATTTTTGGCATTAACTAAAGTCATTAATGCTAGTAACGGAAATGCGCCCACACAAAACTGAAATATATTAGAGGCAATCATTGATACAGGAAAAACACTAACTGGCAACTGAATTTTATTCAATAATGCGCCATTATTAACTACACTTACTAAAGCTTGAGATGTGGAAGCTGAGAAAAAATTAATGACTACTAAACCTGTAAATGCTGCCAACACATAGTTAAGGATGGAGTTACCATAATATGATGCGAAAGTAACTCCAAAAATTGCAGTGTATAACCCTGTCATTATTAATGGGTTCAAAAGTGACCAATAAACACCCAGGAATGAACCCCGATAACGCACTTTTAAAGTTCGGGATACTAAAACTTGCAGCAGTTCCCAATAACGCTGTACTTGCAATTTTGTGAAATTGTCTTTGATATATAAGGTCATCCTCAAATACCACTACACACCATAGGCTAGTTATTCGGGCATTTTAGAGGATTGTCAGCATTAATTTTTGCCAATTTGTCAGAATTAGCTTTTCTTGAATCGCCGATATACATTTTATACTAATTGATACTAAAAATCCCCAACCTTTGAGAAAAGTCAGGGAGCTATGGAGTAGAAAATATTACTGTTATTACAAACTAAGTAGGTCAACATAATTAAATGTAAAATATAAAGTGGATAGATCCCTGACTTCTTTAAGAAGTCGGGGATATGGGTATTACGTTTTTTAAAGTTGAGTTACTTAATCAAATCAGGATCAATACCTAATTCCTTTAACTTTTGAGCTAGAATAGCTGCTTTTGTTTCCGCTTCATCTGCCCTTTGACGTTCAATTTCTGCTCTTTGGAGGGCAATTTCAGCTTTTCTAATTTCTTCTAAATTCGCTTCTTCAGGTGTGGGGATTAATTTTCCTTCAACGCTAAAATACCTCAATTTATTTTCCCAAATTCCTAAATACAATCCTAATTCTTGACTCCAATACCAGCCATTTTCAGAAGGTTTGATTTTTTCATATTCACTTCCTGCTAATCGCCAACCAACTAATTCTAATGTCGTAGGTGAAAACCAAAAATATTCAGGTGTGTGAAATTGATTTGCATATAACTGTTTTTTCAAACCCTTGTCTACTTGGGCTGTAGAATCAGAAAGTAATTCAATGATTAAATTGGGATATTTGCCGTTTTCTTCCCATATTACCCAGGAAGCGCGAGGACGTTTTTCAGTATTTTTTACAATAAAAAAGTCGGGTCCTCTAAAGTCTCGATTTTTTAACTGTTGTCGGCTATAGTAAATGGTGAGATTTGCACCAATGAAAAAATCTTCTCTATCTCTCCACAACCATTCTAAACAAGTGACTAATATTAATAGTTGTGTATAGTGTAAGGAACTTTCCATTTCTGGTTCATCGCTAAGTAGTTCGGTGCAATCTGGCATTAATGCTTCTATTTCTTGTGCGGTTAAAGCCATAGATTTTAGGTTGATAATTTGGTATTGTTCGTTGATTATAAGGTATCAGGATCTATTCCCAAAGAGCGCAATTTTTCTGCTAATTTATCTGCCCGTTGGCGTTCATTTTCTGCCCGTTGACGTTCATTTTCTGCCTGTTCAGCAAGTTCTGTTGGTATCAGTAATTTATCCCCTGTATCTAAACGGTAAAATCTTAAAAGTTCTCCTTCTACTTCTAGACTTAATCCCAAAGGTTGACATAAATTATCTGTAATGGGTTGATAAATCTCATCCTGTAAACGATAACCTTGTAATTTTTGATTTATCCATTCTCCCTTGGGATCAAATAACCAATATTCTAAAATTCCTAATTGTTCATACAATAATTTCTTGTATTCTTGATCTTGTTTTTGAGTTCCTGCACTTGTCATTTCAAAAACTACTTGAGGAACTTGTTCTTCTTCCCAAATTTTATAATTATCTCTACCACCAGGAGGCACATCAAAAATAACCATGACATCTGGTGCTATTCTTAATTTGGGAAAACCTTGGGCATAATATAAAAATTGATTTGCCAGTACCGTTGCTTGTCTACCTGTAAGGTATTGTTTGAGAACTTCTAAAGTTGTTAAAATTGCATAGAGATGTATATAAGTTTCTGCCACTGGTTCACCATCACTACTAGGATATTCAATCTTGAAATCTGTTAATTTTACAGTTGTAGTCATAGTTTTTTCCTAATTTACTAAACTATCAGGATCTATTCCTAAATCACGCAATTTTGCTGCTAGTTTATCTGCCCTTAAACGTTCACTTTCAGCCCGTTGACGTTCATTTTCTGCTTTTTCGGCTAATGTTGGCAACCAGCCATTATTGTTATACCAACGTAACCATAAACCCTCTGTATTTTGATAAGTTCCTTGCCATAAACCCAAACCCATTTCTATTTCTTCTAACCAAAAACGATTATCTGATAAATTGACAGGTTGATAACGAGTACCATTGAGTTTAAACCCACGGAAATTATTTTCATACCTATCATAAATCACATAGTAAGGAATACGCAAAATGTTTTGATATACTTCCCATTTTGTGGGCGGTTTATTTATTTCTCTAAGGGTTTGTCCTAAGTCTTCTTGTTCTGTTCCTGGTGAGAGTAATTCTACTACCAAAAACGGATCAATACCTTCTTGCCAAACTACATAACTTAAACGTAAATCTTCCTGTTGTTCGGCTTTTGCTACTCCTAATACCATAAACCAATCAGGACGTTTATACCAACTAGGATGACGTGGATCATAATATAGATTTAAGTCACTAGCTAGTAAAATTTCTGAGGCTGTATAATTGGCTGGTTGACAAGTTTCTGTTAATAAATCTGCTTGTATACAATGAAATTCGTCCGGCAAACCTGATTCTCCTATTAATTCACTAGGTAAATCATACATTGTCGGCATGGTTTCTTTGGGGGAAGGTGGATGATTTGGATACATTTTTTATTACCTTATCGGGGCGTATTCATTGAATACACCCTCAGAAACTTAATTGTTTAGTAAGCAGTAAAACCAGAAAATTTCCTTTTATGAAATTTATTTTTGTAAATCTTTAATCTGTGCTAAAGATAATTCTGTAACTTCGGAAATTTGCTCTAAACTCATGCCAATTCTTAATAATTTTAAAGCTAATTTCCTGGTTGCTTCTGTTATTCCTTCCTCTTTACCTTCTGCTAATGCTTCTTGATAAACTCTGGTTTGTTTTAAATCACTTAAACCTAACATGGCTTCTATCTCCTCGCGGCTTTTTTGGGGTAATTTATAGACGATAATTGTCTCAATTAGTTTGATCAGATCCCGTTTGCTGGTTGTATCATTAATTTGTTGGTTGGCTTGGGCAATTAACTGTTTTGCTAATTCTGGTGCGTTTGCTTCTGGTTGCTTCTGTGGGAGATTTGTTAATTAATTCAAAGAAAATACTAGGAAATTCTTGGAATAAGCTATAAAAAATGGTGTCTGTTTTCACGGAAATTGATTAATTTTATTATCACTTTATTGTCACTCATTTTATTATTTATCTAATGTAGATTGTAATTTTACACATTCAAATAAAATTTAACATAAAAAAGCATATTTAAACATATCTAATTGTTAAATTAGATAAATATTAAAGCAACATTTCTGAAAGCTTAACTGCAAACTAAGTCCCAGATTCCGGTACACTGAGATTTGGATTATTGGATTCTAACTAGACATGGAAATCGGACAAAAGGTTAAAGTAGTTCGTTTGCGCGATCGCGTATCTGCTCCTATCGCTCAAAAACTAGGTAAAGTAGGTGTGATAGAAGGTTATAAAGTTACAGATGGTGCTGGTATTGGTGTTGTAGTCAAATTTGATGACAATACCTCCACTTGGTTCTTTGAGGATGAAATTAAAGCCATATAGGTAGATTAGCTGTTTTATTTAAGTGCTAAGTTGGAGTTGAACAAATAGGCGGTAATTGGAAATCACGTAATGGCCTTGATACTGACATTTTTAGGCAAAAACGGCATCGCTCGCAGTAAAATTGCGATCGCCGCAGCCAAGCTATTGGCAAGCCAAGGCAAACGGGTACTTTTAGCAGGATTAGCAGAACCAACGTTGCCAATTTTACTGGAAACTACTCTCTCTCCTGACCCCCAAGAAATCGCTCCCAACTTGCAAGCAGTACAGTTTCAAGCATCTGTACTGCTAGAACGCAACTGGGAAGAAGTAAAAAAACTAGAAGCGCAATATCTCCGTACACCGATTTTAAAAGAGGTCTATGGACAAGAACTGGTAGTGTTACCAGGCATGGATAACGCCCTTGCTCTCAATGCGATTCGTGAATATGATGCCAGTGGCAAATATGACGCGATTATCTATGATGGTGCTGGAGACGCTGCCACCTTGCGGATGTTGGGAATGCCCGAATCTCTTAGCTGGTACGTGCGAAGATTTAGACAATTGTTTGCCAACTCCGATCTAGGTAAAGCAATTTCTGAATCACCCCTCATTCAACCCCTGATTACCAGTTTATTTAATGTTAACTGGACAGCTGAGAACTTCGCCCAACCCACTAACCAAGTTAATAATTTTCTCGATCAAGGTAAAGCAGCTTTAGCAGATCCTAAACGAGTCGCAGCATTTTTAGTCACAACTCCAGATCCCATAGATGTGGCTAGTTCCCGTTATCTTTGGGGTACTGCCCAACAAATTGGTTTAACTATTGGTGGCGCAATTTTAGTGTCTGCTGATCAAAATACCAATCTATCAGCAGAATTTTCGCCCCTACCTATCAGCACTGTTCCTGATGTATCTAAGGGTGAATGGCAACCTTTGATAGATGCTTTACCTAACTTTGTCGAACAAGCATTACAAGCACCCAAACCCATAGAAATAGACGTACATAATCGCCAAGTACGGCTATTTTTACCAGGTTTTGACAAAAAACAAGTCAAACTCACTCAATCTGGTCCAGAAGTCACAATAGAAGCCGGAGATCATCGCCGTAATATCTTCTTACCCCCTGCCCTCAGTGGTAAACCTGTTACCGGGGCAAAGTTTCAAAATAGTTATTTGATAATTTCTTTTTAGGTTTTAGAGGTGACAGGTGACAGGTGACAGGTGACAGTAGGAAATCAGGAAATAGTGAAAAAATCCCTGTTCCCTGTTCCCTGTTCCCTGTTCCCTTGTTTACCAATCACCAATCACCAATTACCCATTAGATTATTATGTCTGAATCAACTCCCATAAATCAAAATCCTCAACCAACTGAAGTTGTAGAATCTGTAAATCAGGAAGCTACAAATACAGAAGATCGTAGTGCGAAAACTCGCCAACTTCTGGGAATGAAAGGTGCAGCACCAGGAGAAACATCAATCTGGAAAATTCGTTTACAGTTGATGAAACCTATCACCTGGATTCCTTTAATTTGGGGTGTAGTTTGTGGTGCAGCATCTTCAGGGAATTATACCTGGAGTTTAGAAAATGTCTTAAAAGCAGCTTTGTGTATGTTGCTTTCTGGACCATTGTTAACTGGTTATACCCAAACCATTAATGATTATTATGATCGGGAAATTGACGCAATTAATGAACCTTACCGACCTATTCCTTCAGGGGCAATTTCTGAAAAGCAAGTAGTTACCCAATTTGTGCTTTTACTATTATTAGGATATGGTGTAGCCTACACTTTAGATTTATGGGCAGGTCATCCATTTCCTAATATTTTAGGATTGTCGGTTTTTGGTTCTTTTATTGCCTACATTTATTCAGCACCACCATTAAAATTAAAACAAAATGGTTGGTTAGGAAAT
The DNA here is from genome assembly GCF_015207205.1 of Sphaerospermopsis sp. LEGE 08334. Lineage (NCBI taxonomy): Bacteria > Bacillati > Cyanobacteriota > Cyanophyceae > Nostocales > Aphanizomenonaceae > Sphaerospermopsis > Sphaerospermopsis sp. LEGE 08334. The sequence goes on from NZ_JADEXH010000011.1 coordinate 46,206, forward strand.
TATGCTTTAGGTGCAAGTTATATTGCATTACCTTGGTGGGCGGGTCATGCTTTATTTGGTGAGTTAAATTGGACAATTGTAGTTCTCACCTTATTTTATAGTTTGGCAGGTTTGGGAATTGCTGTTGTTAATGATTTCAAAAGTGTAGAAGGCGATCGCCAATTAGGTTTAAAATCATTACCAGTCATGTTTGGTATCCAAACTGCGGCGTTAATTTGTGTAGTCATGATTGACTTATTTCAAGGTTTAGTTGCAGGTTATCTCGTCAGTATTCATGAGAACTTGTACGCCGCAATTTTGGTATTATTAATCATTCCCCAAATCACTTTTCAGGATATGTATTTCTTACGTGATCCTATAGCAAATGATGTAAAATACCAAGCCAGCGCCCAACCTTTCTTAGTCTTTGGAATGCTAGTTACAGGTTTAGCATTAGGACACGCAGGAATTTAACAGTTAGCAGGGAACAGGGAACAGGGAACAGGGAACAGAAGGCAAAAGGCAAAAGGCAAAAGTTAAACAATAAATTCTTTCTCCTGACTCCTGACTCCTGACTCCTTGAAATGTAATATATCTTTAGCTAGACGTGATCAATGAGGAGTTAGGAGTTATATTAATTTCTAACTCCTCACTTGTATTGACTATTGCCATGTTAAATTTTGTATCTTTTCTCATTCATGGAATACAACCATTTTTAATTCCCATTTGTTTCGTCGTCGCTTGGACTACCATAATTATGATGTTGTTGAATTTATGGACAGCGACAAAAGAAACTGTAAAAACAGCCAAAACAATGCACCAAATACCCTGTCATAACTGCCAATTTTTTACTAATAATTATCGTCTTAAATGTACTGTAAATCCTTATATTGCGAATACAGAAGAAGCAATAGGTTGTAAAGATCATCAACCCCATAAAAATTTTGATTCTGAAAAATATTAAACAATCAGCAGTTGATTTTCCTCAGATACACAAAAATATTTGTAACAATTTCTGCCATTTTTACGACTTCCTCAACTTTGTCGGTTAAATTACAACCAGACAGTAAAGGCTAATTAAAACCCTATCTGTTTGTAAAGTACGTATTTGTACGTATTTATTGGATAACTTGATAAAGTTGAAAGGATGAATATGACTATAGAACCTTCTGCTTTCATGAATACCTTAGTCAAAAGATTTGATTTCCATGAAAATGATCAATCAACATTGAAAGCAAACGCAGACTGGGGATTAGAAATTGCCGCAGAAATGGCAGATCATTTTTATGCTTATTTAGGTCGTGATGAAGAAATGAATGCAGTTTTAAACGAAACTGAAGGAAGAGTTCACAGATTAAAACAAACCTTCATCACCTGGTTTCATGAAATGTTTACAGGAATTGATAATTGGGGTGATAATTATGCGGAAAGAAGGTGGAAAATAGGTCTGGTTCATGTCAAAGTCGGGATTCAACCCCAGCATATAGTACCAGCAATGGCCACAGTAGTTAATGAAGTAGGAAAAAAACTCAAAAGTGAGGGAAAACCAGATGAATTAAAAGATGCTTTAGGTAAAATTTGCATGATTGACTTAGCATTTATTGAACAGTCTTATATAGATGTTGCGACAACTGCTGTATTAAGAGAAACTGGTTGGTCTGCTGCTTTATTTAAACGTTTAGTTACCAAAGGTGCAGAATCAATGTGAAATTTTCCTTCAACAATGGAAAATTAACATTGGATAATTGACGATTTAAAACTAGAATAAAATAATTATCAATTGTCAATTATCAATTAATTCATCTCTAATAACACCTTTAAAACTCCTTTAGTTTGTGCTTTTGCAAAAGCAGCTAAACCTTCACTCAAGGGATAATGATATTGAATTAAAGGTGTAACATCTATCTGATTTTTTGCTAATAATTCCAAAGCTGGAGAAAAGGGACCACAACGAGAACCGATCAAAGTAATTTCATCTACCACTAATGAAGACATATCCACACTTAAATTACCAGCGTAGGTACTTTTTAAAACTAGCGTACCTCTAGGACGTAAAGCGCGACGTGCAGTAGCAAAACCTTCAGGATTTCCTGTACAATCTACAGAAATATCAAAACTTCTATCTTTGATATCATCAACTAAACCAGTTTTTATTCCTCGATTTTCTAAATTTGCTAATTTATCTTTGTGTCTTCCCACTACCAATAAATCACAACCAGTTAACGCTAAAGTTTGCGCTATTAATTGTCCTAATTTTCCATCACCGACTACTAAAACTTTTTCATTGGGAGTGATTTTTACTTGTTCTTGAATTTCTAAAGCTGCTGCAATAGGTTCAGTGAAAGTTGCTGCATCTGTAGAAACATTATCAGGGACAAGATGCAGATTTTTTTCAGGTAAACAAAGATATTCAGCAAACGCACCATTACGATTAACAATACCTAAAACCGTGCGATTTTCACAGTGGGTAGGTATTCCTTGCAAACAAAACCGACAATAACCACAAGCAGCGTTTATTTCACCAACAACTCTTTTATTAATTAAATTTTCTGAACCTTTCTCTACCACACCGACAAATTCATGCCCTAAAATACCTGTATAGGGATAATAACCTTTTAGTAATTCTAAGTCAGTGTTACAAATACCTGCACGTAAAACCTTAATTAACGCTTCACCCTTGGGGGGTTCAGGTATGGGAAGATCAGTTTTTAGTTGTAATTCTTGATTTTCTAACCAGAGTGCTTTCATAATTTGGTAATTGGTAATTGGTAATTGGTAATTGGTAATTGGTAATTGGTAATTGGTAATTGGTAATTGGTAATTGGTAATTGGTAATTGGTAATTGGTAATTGGTAATTGGTAATTGGTAATTGGTAATTGGTGATTAGTTATTTACTCCTTGTAAAATACCGATAATTGAACTAACTAAAATATCTACATCTCCAGGAACTTTAAACAAATTAATATCTTGGGTTATTTGTTTTTGACTACTATCAAGTTTACCAAATTGCCAAACATTACCAATAGTCACAGCACCATATAAAATAGTATTTTCCTGAATTTGAGATAATGCAATTAATTCTACAGCTAATTGAGTAAAACCTCTAGTCAAATCATCATTTTTAGCTTCGATCACCAAAAAATTATTATTTAACCGTAAAAGATAATCAAGATTACCTTTGAGTTGATTATTAACAGCAAGAGGGTATTCTATTCGCATTTGACAGTGACAATAGCGAATTACCTCCAACAAAATTGGAGACACCAAAGTTTCCCTTCTTGCAGTTTCATTACTCAAACTAACAAAAGGCAAAATATCCTCTATTCTTTGTTTGAGTGCGGGTAATTCTTGAAGTTCCTGATTGGTTTGTGGTAAAGATAGGTGCGCTTTAATTAGAGAGTAATTAAATTCGGCTAAAATATCATCTGCTTCATAAGGTAACTCAAAATAAGACCGAAAAGTATAAGATTGATCTTCTTGCAAAATCTTCATTTTAGCCATAGCACCCACCTTTTTTATTTCAAATTTTCATTTCTCTGCGTCCTCTGCGGTTCATTATTTCCTAAGCATTCAGCTATCAGCAATGGGAGCATCCTAATGAAAGCAACAATGCAGAATAAAAGTACCTGAAAACTCTCTTCTTTCTTCTTACCTTCGTGTCCTTCGCTTCTTCGTGGTTAGTTCATTTCATGTCTTGATCTCAGACAAAAAAAATCAACTTACACATTTGGGATGCTCCCTCAGCAATAAGCTTTTTAACTGGAGTTTAGACTAAAAATCAGGTATTGATAATCTACTGATTTATCCAATATTCTGAATCCTGACTCCTGACTTACAATTTAACACCTTTGAGAAAAGGAGTAAACACAGATTCAATTTTGGAATCACTAACAACCATTGTGGGAAAAGAGATATGACTATAATCAACACCTGTTATTAATGGAAAAGGTGGATTTTTTAAAGATATCCAACAACCACCAGCAGCTTGTAAAATTACCCAAGCACCTGCAATATCCCAAACTTTAGGAGTCGCTTCCACACCTCCTAAAACTGCACCAGTCGCAACAGTTAAAAAATTATAACTAGCAACTCCTAACATCCGCAGTTTACAGGGAAAACCCGGTTGAATAATTCCCGTACTACGAGAACAAAGATTAAAAAAGTGATTACCACTTGGATCATCCTTACTGGTGTGGATAGGATGGTTATTTAAAAATGCTCCTGTTGGCGTTTGTAAGCCTGATGAACCAGCCCAAAAACCATGAAAGGTTTGATTTAATGGTGGTACATGAACATAGCCAAAAATCGGTGTTCCGCGATAAAGTAAACCTAGAGAAATTGCCCAAATAGGAATACCTCTAGTAAAATTTGTTGTTCCATCTAAAGGATCAATTACCCAACACCATTCTGTATCAGGAAAAATTTTATCACTTTCTTCACTTAAAATTCCGTAACCTGAGAAAGTGGAAACTATAGCATCTCTAATTTCTTGATCCGCCCATTTATCAGCTTGAGTAACTAAAGTTCCATCAGCTTTTTGAGATGCTTGAACTTTACCAAAATCCTGCATTAATTGTTTTCCCACTCTCGTTGTAGTAGTTTGGGAAAAATCTAAAATTGTGTTCCAAAAATCATTCATTTTTTATTAGTTATTAGTTATTAGTCGTTAGTCATTAGTCATTGGTTTATTCATCCTCCCAGTCACCAGTCACCTGTCACCTAATCTAATCTAAATCACTTTCCAAAACCGAAGCTAAAGCTTGTTTAGTATTGGTTTGAAATTCTGTCACATTCACCCGGTTTAAAAACCATAGAGAAATAATCATTCCCACAGCTTCCAAACAAAAAACCATACCATAAGCTAATGGTAAATTATTGGTGAACAAATTGCGACCAATATCTAAAACAGTACCACCAATGACTACAGCGATTCCTCTGGATATAGATTGTGCTAATCCCCATGCACCGATAAAAGTACCTGCGGCTTCTGCTACTGTTAAATCTAACATTAAACTGACTGCGCCAGTGGTGACAAAACCAGTAGATAAACCAAATATTACTAAACCAAATTTTAAAAAGTTGGCATTACCAGAAAACCCGGAAAATCCTAATAATAAGGCGGAAAAAGCTACTAAAATACAGCCTAGTTTAATTGTTTTGCGTTTACCTATACGTGGGACAATGAAAAAGCCAGTTACACCATAAGCTATTAAAATTCCCGTACCATAAAAAACATTAAGTTTGGTACTTTCAGCCAAAGGCATTTTAAACACTTCACCCGCATAAGGTTCTAAAATTGGATCTTGCATGAATAAACTAATTGTCATTACCAATAAAAAGGTAAAAAACAAACCTGTTTGCGGACTAGCTGTTAATATTGACCAAGCTGCACCTAAACTAATGCTATCTTCCCGGTTTCCTGGTGTGGAACGTTGATAAAAACGAGAATATTTTTTTTCTACACCTACAGTAGCAATGATAGAGAAAAGAAATACTACACTGGGAACAATTAGAAATAATCTATTAATGGCAGATTGTAAAGTTTCTAAAGGTGCATTTCCATCCAATTGTTTTAATAAACTAGAACTAACAATTGCTCCCACAATAATACCTACCATTAGCATTGACCAGACAATACCAACGACTTGGGAACGGTTATCTTCTTCGGAAATATCTACTAATAATGCGGCAAATGCAGTACCACTAACACAAATTGCTAAACCATAAATAGCAAAAACTAAACCTAAAACTCCTGTCCAAGCGATCGCTTGAGTTGTCCACACCCAACTATCACCACTGATAGCATTTAACTGCCAAATTACTTGTACTGCTAAAAAAGCGGCGATCGCAAATATTGCTGCGCCGATCCACACATAAGCTGTACGATGATAACCTAACAACGGTTTAGCATCAGATATCTGTCCAAATAAAATCCGCGTTGGAGATACAAAAGCAGGTATAGCTAACACTATAGCCACTATTGTCGCCGGAATGGCGATTTCTTGAATCATGACTCGGTTGAGTACCCCCAGAGTCAAAATAGACATCATACTCAACCCCATCTGAAAAAACCCTAGCCTAAACATAGTCGGTATGTTGACCTTGGGTACGGTTAGGGAGTCTTGGGGAGTATCGAAAATATCACCTGCCATAACTACTATTTTGTATTGTTTACAGAATTTAATCTCATTACTCAAGATAAACCGAAATGTTTAACCACTGTGGAGTCACCTGAACAAGTTTAGAGAAAACGTTAAACTAAATCTGTAAAGAAATGTAAATATAATCTATTTTAGCAAGATGGAAGCGATCGCATTAGGTAAAACCGGCTTAACCGTTCCCCCTTTATGTTTAGGAACTTGGGCATGGGGTGATAAACTTTTTTGGAACTATGGGGATAATTACGGAGAAGAACAACTGCAAGCAGCTTTCGCCACTGCTGTAGATGCAGGTGTCACTTTCTTTGATACTGCGGAAGTTTACGGTTTAGGACTTTCAGAACAGTTTTTAGGCAAGTTCATCAAACAAACATCCCAAAAAGTACAAATTGCTACTAAATTCGGTCCTTTACCTTGGCGTTGGGATGGAAAATCTGTATCTGAAGCGTTAACAGAAAGTCTCAAACGTCTGCAATTAGAAAGAATAGAATTATACCAAGTTCACTGGCCATTTACATTCTTTCTTTCTCAAGAAACTTTAATGAACACCTTAGCAGATGAGGTACAGAAAGGAAGAATCGGGGCAATAGGTGTCAGTAATTATTCTGCCTCAGAAATGAGAAATGTACACAAAATATTGTCCGCAAGAGGAATACCTTTAGCAGTGAACCAGGTGCGTTATTCTTTGTTAACAAGGCAAATTGAAAGCAACGGGATTTTACAGACAGCCCGTGAATTAGATGTAACAATATTAGCTTATAGTCCCTTAGCTCAGGGATTATTAACAGGCAAATATACCACCTCTTATAAACCCACAGGAGCGAGAAGCATAGATCCGCGATTTAGTCAAGATGGTTTAAATAAAATTGCCCCAGTATTATCTTTACTGGAAAAAATCGGTAATAAATATGATCGTACCCCTGCCCAAGTAGCCCTTAACTGGTTAATTGCCCAGGGGAACGTGATACCGATTGCGGGAGTCAAAAACGCCGAACAAGTAAAACAGAACGTCGGCGCTTTAGGTTGGACAATGACCAAGGATGAGTTTGACGAAATAGCTCAAATCACTCAACCCTGGAAAAATTGACAATTGTTAACTGTGATGGGGAGATGGGGAGAAAATTTTAGATTTTAGATTTTAGATTTTAGATTTTAGATTGGAGTTAAGAAAAACAATCCAAAATCCAAAATCCAAAATCCAAAATTGCGTTACCAATCACCAATCACCTAGATTTGTTTTTGATTACCTGGTAAAACAGGAGACTCATGACGGTCATAGCGTTCTTGGCGTTCCTTCCGTAGTTTGGGTTTGGGAGTAGGTCTTCCTTCATCGCCATTTCTGTCAGACTTAGACCAGGAACGGCCACGACTACCTCCAGAACGCTCGTTGTAGTCACCGCCAAAATTGCGTTCTGAGCGATCGCCATCACGACGTTTGTTGAGTTTGGGTTTGGGAGTAGGTTCTTCATCAGGAACATCTACACCATTTTGCAACCAAGCAGGACGGGTTTGATCGTAAGCCAGTTGTAAAGCTGCTGCTGCGATCGCCTGAGCATCATATTTTTCAGTCAATTCGCTAATAATGGGCAAAAATGAAGCCAACCTTTCACCCGCTAAAGCTTCAGACACCTGATCTTTCAATTTTTGAATGTGTCTAGCTTCAATTTGCGCTCTCGTAGGAATTGTTAACACCTGCCAGCTTTGACGGTTATGGCGTTCAAATGCCTGTTGTTTACGACGCTCAAAGGGTTGTACCAAAGAAATCGCAGTCCCTTCTTTACCAGCGCGGCCAGTTCTACCAATCCGGTGCAGGTAGGTTTCTACACTATCAGGCAAGTCAAAGTTAATCACGTGGGAAAGCAGATCCACATCTAAACCCCGTGCCGCAATATCAGTAGCCACCACCCAGCGTACTTGGCCATTACGGAAACGAGTCAATAATCTTTCCCGCGCTTGTTGGGATAAATCACCATGATATTCATCTACACTGTGACCAGCAGCTTGCAATTGATTAGTCAATTCTGCCGCTGTGCGTCTGGTGCGGACAAAGATTAAAGCTGTGTCTGGATCTTCCATTTCCAAAATAGGCTGCAAAGCTTTAGCCTTTGTCCAGTGTCGAGGAATGAGGTAAGCTACTTGGTTGATTTTATTGGGTGCAGCTTTTGGTTGTTCAACGGTGACAGTCACCGGAGAGTTTAAAAACTTATTCACCAGTTGGCGAATAGATGGGGGCATAGTTGCCGAAAATAAAGCTGTTTGCCGATCTTCGGGAGCTTGGGACAAAATTTTGATCACATCATCAATAAAACCCATGCTCAACATTTCATCAGCTTCATCTAAAACAAACCATTTCACTTGGTCGAGTTTTAAACTACCACGTTCCAACAAGTCTATGACCCGTCCTGGTGTCCCAACAACTACATGAACACCACGTTTTAGCTGCATCATTTGTCGGTCAATAGACTGACCACCATAGATAGCCAAAACACGCAAACCATCATCACCCATAAACTGGGAAATGGCATCATGAACCTGCATCGCCAATTCACGAGTCGGTGTTAAAACTAAGGCTTGTACTGCTCTTTTGCTCACATCCAATTTTTCCAACATTGGCAGAGAAAAAGCTGCTGTTTTGCCTGTTCCTGTTTGGGATTGACCCACCACATCACGTCCCTCTAACAATTGGGGAATCGCTTGCATTTGAATGTTGGTAGGTGCGGTGAAGCCAATTCTTTCTAATTGTTCAACACGCTCTTGGGAAATGCCTAGTTCTTGAAAGGTAAGATTCATTAATTCTCCTAGATTTTATTTATTGTGAATTTTGGACTTGTAAGCCGAATACTTAATACCAATTCGTAATATTTCCTTCGGTCCGGTTAGGGATACGTAATTCATAATTTGTAATTATGGCAGTCCGACCGAATCTGGGTTTGAGGACTTTAATCAGTCGCCGAATTTTAGAGAATTGGTATATTTTGTAAATTTGGTGATTGGTGATTCAATTTTGGATTTTGGATTTTGGATTTTGGATTTTCCTAAATAGACTCCAATCTAAAATCTAAAATCTAAAATCTAAAATTTTTCACCTGTCACCACTTCACCATAGAGGTCATAAGCATCAGCACTGGTGATTTTGACTGGTACGATTGTTCCTAGTCTGGCTTCGCCTTTAACATAGACCTGACCATCAACTTCTGGGGCAAATCTGCCGGAACGGCCAATTAACTCTCCACTTCCGGGGTTTTCTTGCTCAATCAGGACATCAACGATTTTCCCGACTTCCTCCTGATTTTTACGGAGAGAAATAGGTTGTTGTAATGCCATGATTTGATCACGACGTTCTACCATCAATTCTTGTGGTAATTGATTCGATAGGTTATAAGCTGGTGTTCCTTCTTCTGGAGAAAAGGTGAACACACCAACATGATCAAATTCGTGTCGCTCCGTAAACTCTAGTAAATGCTGGAAATGCTCCTCTGTTTCTCCAGGAAAACCAACTATAAATGTGGTTCGCAGCACTGCTGATGGTAAGGCTGTTTTAATGCGCTCAATTATTCCGTCATTGACTCTCCCCTGCCAAGGACGATTCATGGCGCGAAGTATCTCTGGATGAGAATGCTGCAAGGGCAAATCTAGATAAGGCAAGAAATTCGCTGTTTCTTGAATTGCCGCAATTACATCTGGGGTTAGTCCCGTAGGATAAGCATAGTGCATTCTCACCCAAGGTATATCTACTTTCCCCAAGGCACGAATGAGTTCCGCTAACTTTGGTTTACCGTAAATATCTAATCCATAGTTAGTGGTGATTTGGGAAATGAGAATGATTTCTTTTACCCCTTGCGCTGCCAGTTGCTCGGCTTCGGCTACTATTGATTCAATTGTACGCGATCGCTGGTTTCCTCTTAAATAAGGAATAATACAAAATGCACAACGATAATCACAGCCTTCGGCAACTCTCAGGTATGCTACTCCTTCCGTTGTTGTCCTGTAGCGTGGTGTGGTTTCATCAGCTATGTAGGTGGGTTCGGCGCTAATTTGTTTTACTCGCTCTCCCTGTTCTACTCGCTCAATCACATTGACTATTTTGTGATAGTCTCCTGTTCCAACTACCGCTACTGCTTCTGGCAACTCTTCCAATAATTGTTCTTGAAAGTGTTGCGCCATACAACCAGTAATCACTACTTTTTTATTGGCTTCTGCCAGTTCTACTAAGGTTCTTACCGATTCTTCCCTGGCAGCTTCGATAAAACTACAGGTATTTACTATTACATAATCTGCTAACTCTTCGTTTGTATCTACACCATATCCTGCTTCTACCAACAGCCCTAACATATGTTCTGTATCTATTCGGTTTTTCTCGCAGCCCAGGTGTGAAATCGCAATTGTTGGCTTGTCACCCATATTTTGAAAAAATCTTCAATTTTTTTCTCTTTTCTTCAAACATTACAAACATTAACTAGGTGCTTTTTCCCGCACCATAACTAGGATTTTACAGTGACTATTCGCCACTATCAGCAAATTCCCATTGAGATATAACCCTATTCATGGTTCATGATAGTGGTTATGCTATGATGTTTTTGTTATTTTGTTTCCCAGGGTAAATATAAGTGTCTTGGGATAATTTAGACACTGTTAATATTTTTTAACGATTCGCTTAATGGTATTTTACATTACCGCAGCGTGTGCGTTGTTAATTTACCCATCGGGAAGCCGCCCAAAGGGCTGTTGGTGAGAAGTCGCTACCCTCCGGGAAATCGCTAACGCGACTAAGCCCATAAAGCAGTATTGCTGCCCTACTTTCAGGCTGGGGCTGTAATGTGCTGACAGCTATAAACCTAAACAACGGGAAGCGGCCTTGCGTCTTGTGAGTGGCAAACTCCTCTTGTAGCCATATTTTATCTTAACATATCTTATGAAAGGTTTAACGACAATTTACATCTTCAGCATGAGGAGATTTATTTAATCCTGAATAACACGCCAAAGCATATCAGTATAGCAATCAGCTATCAGCCTTCAGCTATCAGCTTTCAGCTTTCAGTCTGGAGATGAAATACAGAGAATGACAGGACTTGAGCAATAGTTGGCTTTTTTGTATTGGCGTAATTTATAGCCAATTCAAAATTTTGAATCTTTGTTATTGGTATCATTTAGCTGATTGCTGATTACTGATAGCTAAATACTAATTTTTCAACTCTGAACAATGCCATCTTCAAATTAAAGACGTGGACTTATATCAACTATTCAAAACTTGCAAACCGATTATTGGCGTAGTTCATCTGCTACCCTTACCTACCTCAGCCCGTTGGGGAGGTAGCCTGAAAGCGGTAATTGACCGTGCTGAACAAGAAGCTACAGCCCTTGCCAGTGGAGGGGTAGACGGCTTAATTGTAGAAAATTTTTTTGATGCTCCTTTTACTAAAAATCAAGTTGATCCCGCTGTTGTCAGTGCTATGACGGTGGTAGTACAGCGGATACAGAATTTAGTAACTTTACCTGTGGGTTTAAATGTTTTAAGAAATGATGGGAAAAGTGCAATGGCGATCGCCAGTTGTGTAAAAGCCCAATTTATCCGGGTTAATGTCCTCACAGGGGTAATGGCCACTGATCAAGGATTAATTGAAGGGGAGGCACATGAATTACTACGCTATCGTAGAGAATTAGGTTCTGATGTCAAAATTTTGGCTGATGTGCTGGTTAAACACGCCCGTCCTTTAAGTTCTCCTAACCTGACTGTGGCTGTAAAAGACACAATAGAAAGAGGTTTAGCAGATGGTGTAATTTTATCCGGTTGGGCAACTGGCAGCCCTCCCAACCTAGAGGATCTAGAATTAGCTAGTGGTGCGGCTGCTGGTACACCAGTTTTTATCGGTAGCGGCGCTGATTGGGAAAATGTGGGTACGCTAATGCAAGCTGCTGATGGTGTGATTGTTTCCAGTTCTTTAAAACGTCACGGGCAAATTTCGCAACCCATTGATCCAATTCGCGTCAGTCAATTTGTAGAAGCTGCTCATCGCAGTTGGAATACTAAAAGTGAACCTAAATCAAATTCCTCAGTAAAGTTACATTCGTAAATGGGTAATGGGTAATGGGTAATGGGTAATGGGTAATGGGTAATGGGACAAGAGTTTTCCAATCACCAATTACCAATCACCAATCACCAATTACCAATTACCAATCACCAATCACCAATCACCAATTACCAATCACCAATTACCAATTACCAATCACCAATCACCAATTACCAATCACCAATTACCAATCACCAATCACCAATCACCAATCACCAATTACCAATCACCAATTACCAATCACCAATTACCAATCACCAATCACCAATTATGATTCGTCGTCGTTCTACTCCTTGGATTCATAAATGGTCGCGTCCTATCATTGGGGCGATCGCTGGACTTGGTATCCTGAACACAGGTTATCTCACCTATGAAAAGCTGACCGGAGGTAGCCCTCTTTGTACTACTCCAGAAAACGTTAAAGGTTGTGCTGATGTCCTTTCTAGCCCTTGGGGGACAGTTTTTGGACAGCCTTTAGCTTTGTTTGGTTTGCTGGGATATGTGGGTATGTTCGTATTAGCTTTAGCTCCCTTAACATTAAAATCAGGAGAAAAAGACAAGATCAAAAATGTTAAACAAATAGAATTTTTGACTTGGTGGTTGCTCTTGATGGGAGCGATCGCCATGACTGTATTTAGTGCATATTTAATGTATGTCCTGGCATTTGAACTCAAAGCTCTATGTTGGTACTGCATCGCTTCGGCTTTGTTTGCTTTGAGTATGCTTACCCTCACCATCTTGGGTCGTGACTGGGAAGATATTGGGCAAATCTTCTTTACCGCTATTATTGTCGGTATGGTGACTCTAATTGCCACCTTGGGAGTTTATTCTGGTATTAATGCCGATGGCACTGTAGGATCGGCGGATGGTCCTCAGCGAATTTCCGCTTTTGTTCCCAAGGAAAACCCTAACCCTGCATTTGGCTGGGAAATCACCACTACTTCTGGAGAGTCAGAAATTGCTTTAGCAGAACATTTAGTTAAAGTTGGCGCTAAGGAATATGTAGCTTATTGGTGTCCTCATTGCCACGAACAAAAGCTGCTCTTTGGTAAAGAAGCTTATAAAATTATCAACGATAATATAGCTGTAGAGTGTGCAGCAGACAGTCCTAAAGGTAAGCCAGCATTGTGTCAAGCTGCCAAAATTCAAGGTTTCCCTTCTTGGGTGATTAATGGTCAAATCTATGGTGGTGTGCAGAATTTAAACGAACTAGCCAAAATTACTGGTTATACAGGACCGCAAAACTTTAAGTATTTTCGGTAAACTAGCGCAATAATTCGTCTGAAATTTTTCCCTAACTCTAGCGTTAAGCTTAGTTAGGGTTTGCTGAAAAAGTTATCTGTGAGGGACCAGTGACAGGTGACAGTTTCAAGAGTTGGATAGGAACGATTTTTTCTTTAAGTAGGAATTAAGTGCAAGGTTTTTCAGTTGCCACCTCAGAAAAGCTTGCACTTTTTGAAAGTCAAAATAGCTAAAACCCTTTACCTGTAAAGTTTTCAGATTTATTCAGCAAACCCTAATTAGATTTTGGATAAGCTGGTAATATGGATTGAGATTTCCACCAGTGATGATTTTGGATCATCGTGTGTACTTGCCAATCAGAGTCTGGTTGGGGATAATCTAAGCGGTAGTGTCCGCCCCGGCTTTCGGTTCTAAAAGCGGCACTTTTAAGAATTAAATAAGCTACATCTAATAAATTACGAGTTTCTGCCCAAAGCCGCAATTGTTGGTCAATATTTGGTAGGTTAAAACTGGCTGTTGCTGTAGGATGTAAACTTTCCAAGAATTGACTTAAAGGCAAACTCGTAAAATCCTGCTCCCAAGATTCAATGGTAGCGATCGCATTTTCTAAACTTGATTGTTCTCGACAAATACCAGCATTTTGCCAGACTAAACGCGGCAATTTTTCCCTAATACTTTCTAACTGTGCTTTTTGATTTTCCCACGCACTGACAGATAAATTACAAAACAACGGACTAGGGTCCAAATCTTTAACCTGGGCTGTAACCTCTGCTGGCGGTACTTCTAGCTTTAAATCAGCCATCTGCGCTCCAAATACAATACATTCCAACAGAGAATTACTAGCTAGACGATTAGCACCATGAACTCCCGTACTAGCAGTTTCTCCCACAGCATATAAACCGGGAATATTAGTGCGATTTTGTAAATCGGCGACAATACCACCCATCCAGTAATGAGCAGCAGGAGCTACAGGAATCGGTTGATGAAAAACATCAATCCCCCAATGCTGACAAACTTTAATAATATTAGGAAACCGTTGCCGAATTTTATCAGCAGGAATAGGGCGCATATCTAACCAAACATGGGCAGTAGCAAGATCACCTGCGGTACGTTGGAGATGACTAAAAATAGCTCTACTTACCACATCTCGCGGAGCAAGTTCACCTGCTGGATCATAGTCAAAAGCAAAACGTCGTCCTTCGTTATCCACTAGGTGCGCTCCTTCACCCCGTACCGCTTCACTAATGAGAAAACGTCCTGGTTTTGTTAAGGCTGTAGGATGAAATTGGACAAATTCTAAATCACGAACAATAGCACCCGCCCGCCATGCTATGGCCACTCCATCACCTGTACTCACCGCAGGGTTAGTAGTTTGGGCAAATACTTGACCACCGCCTCCGGTGGCTAAAACTACAGCACCAGCTTTGATCCATGTAACTTGACCTTGATAAAATAAGCTGATTCCTTGACAGTGACCTGTTTCTGGTTCTATCCACAAGGACAAAGCCAAAGCTTGCTGAATCACTTGGATATTTGGACGACGCAATACTTGGTCCGTGAGGGTAGTTGTTACTTCCCTACCTGTGGTGTCGGCGGCGTGGAGAACCCGATGACGGGAGTGGGCAGCTTCTAAGGTTAAAGCTAGGGTGTTTCCATGACGATCAAAAGCTACACCCAAGTTAACTAAGGATTGAATACAACTAGGAGCTTTTTGGGCTAAAAATTCTACGGCTTCGATATCACACAAACCTGCACCAGCTTTTAAGGTGTCTTGAATATGCAGTTTTGGTGAATCTTCTGGGGATACGGCAGCAGCAATACCACCTTGCGCCCAATCACTGGCGGATAAGGTAACAGTTTCTTTAGTAATTAAGCCTACTTTTAAGGATTCTGGTAGACAAAGTGCTGTATATAGTCCAGCAGCACCAGCGCCGACTACTAATACATCAAATTGGTTAGGTATATCTATTTGAGACAAGGTTAGGGAAGGTGGGTAATGGGTAATGGGTAATGGGTAATAGGTAATGGGTAATGGGTAATGGGTAATGAACTTTTTACCAATCACCAATCACCAATCACCAATCACCAATCACCAATCAGGTTTATCTGTAGATACCGTTGTTAATACGATCATCACCTTCGTTAAACTCAGGCTCGTATTCTGTCACGGTAAAGTTGCCTAAGTTAGCTTGTAGGGTCTGTTTTTGTCGATCGCTCAATCCTGCCAGATTCAATACATCCTCTACACTCTTGTAAGGCGCATTCTTGATGATTTTTTTAGCCAAGGTGGGATAAAGCCCTGGATACTGTTGAAAAGCAGCAATATTGGTATTATTCAAATCTATTTTTTTACCAAATTCTGTTGCTAACTTCTGATCTGCCTTGTTTTGACGAGCAATTGCCATCACAGGAACTTGTGGCCAACTAAAGCTTTGAAAACCAGCAGCTTGGGCTGTTTGATTAGTTCCTAACCATCCCCAAGCACCTAGCAACAAACTAAAAACTGTTAATAAACGTACTAATCCTTTCACGATTTTTCTACCTCTTTCCATCCAACAGAAATAAAAGCTTTCAACTACAAGCTGTTAACTAGGGGCATAAGTGAGAGTTATGAGGTAATTATTTCACCCTGCTGAAGTTCAGGCTGATGGATTACCGATTGCCTCTGACTTCATGCTCTGGTTAATAGCTAATAGCTGAATTAACACACAGCAGTCATCAAAAACTAATATACAGCTTAGTGAACTACCCAACTTAGCTGTAATTGAAGTTGAAAATTTGGGTATTACTCGCTATTACCACATTAGTGTTTTTTCTGGGATTTGACTTTGTAAAAATTTGTTACAAACTTATTACCAACTTGTTACTAATTTTTGCTCTTAGGTGGTTAAGAATTTCAGGCCAGAATCGCAGCTAGTAAAAACAGACTGTCTACTAAAATTGTACTCAAAACTGCTCCACCAAAGGCGTACCAATGCCGTTGCTTGTTACCCAAAGATACTAGCCCCACTGTTAACAATGCTAAGGCTAACATAATTGCCCAGCCTTCTCCCCAAGGTGTTTGTACTTGTGCTAGAGCATTTTTTAAGATTTGTGAAGCTCCCGTGGCATCTGTTCTCATAATCTGCCGCCAAAAAGGCATTAAGTCTACCAAGTAGAAATATATATCTGTTAATACAGTTCCAAATAGAGAACCAAGATAAAACCAGTTACCGACTTTACCCCAGTTTTTCCGCAAACACCAAATAGCAAAGGGTAGGCCGATTGATTCTATGGGTAAGTGCCACAGGGGTTCCCAACGTAACCAACCCCAGTAAATCGCTCCTGTTAACCAACTGAGGCTAAATCCTAAGAGTAAATCGCCCCACAGATAGGTTTGCTGTCGGGACATTAATTTTAAACTCAGCCAAATCCAAAATCCTGTGATGACTAAACTCAGACTAGGTAGCGATCGCACTAAGGGCGCTTCTATAAATACTGGTACAGATACCAAAAACACCGCCGCTGCAAATACTAACCAAATTTGGTTAATTGCGATCGCCGTTGGTAGAGAAGGCGACAAGGAAAGAGTAGACTCTAATTCTTGGATACCTCTGGGCTTGGTGTCAGCGGTATACAAATCAGTCTCAATCGAAGAATTCGCAGTAGTGTAGGATGACAACGTATTATTAATCAAAGTTTTTAATATTTGTTACTAAACTTTACTTTTCTACAATATCACACTCTAAAATCCCCCCCAGGGGCATATTGATTATACAATAAATTTCAGGGCATGGGTAATTGGTAATTGGTAATTGGCGATACAATTTTGGATTTTGGATTGTTTTTGTCAATTCCAATCTAAAATCTAAAATCTAAAATCTAAAATTTTCTTCCCAGTAACCTGTCACCTGTCACCAGTCCCCAAAAAATCTTGCCCGGAAAAACTGATGACAATAGCGGATCAGGTTGGATAATTTGTTAAAATTACGCATCCATTTTGGGAGTCTGGTTAATGACAACAATTTTAGAAGCAAGTAGTATATATTTACTATCATCCCAACTATCATCCCATTTGCTGGCCGTAGCAGAAAATACAAAACAAGTTACCCCGGAATGGTTGCAAGCTTTTATTTTAGGTATTGTGCAAGGTATTACAGAGTTTTTACCGATTAGTAGTACAGCACATTTGTTAATAGTCACCAAAGTATTTGCTTGGAAAGAACTAGGTGCTAAAGATTTTGTGGATGCGATTCAATTTGGTAGTGTGATAGCGATATTATTATATTTTTGGTCACAAATTTCTAGTATTGTTACAGGTGCAATTGCCGCATTTCAAGATCAAGATTGGCAACGAGAAGAATGGAAAATATTGGTGGGTATTGCTGTAGGAACAATGCCGGCATTAATTTTTGGTTTTCTGTTAAAAGATATTTTACCTGAAAGTGCATTAATCATTGCTATAATGTCAGTCATCATGGCGATTTTATTGGGGTTAGCAGAAAAAATTGGCACTCGCAAGCGTGGTTTTGATTCCTTACAAATTCGGGATGGTATTTTGGTAGGATTAGGACAAACTCTAGCTTTAATCCCTGGGGTTTCTCGTTCTGGTTCAACCTTAACTACATCCTTATTTTTAGGATTAGAACGTGATACAGCAGCGAAGTTTTCATTTTTGTTAGGGTTTCCTACTTTGACGATAGCTACCTTATATAAAAGTTTGAAAATTTTTAAGTTGTTTCAGGAAGGGCAATTACCAGATAATATAGTTTTACTATTAGTTATAGGGATTGTTTCCACCTTTATTTTTTCTTATTTATCAATTGCATTTTTGATTAGGTACTTACAGACAAAAAATACATTTGTGTTTGTTTGGTATAGATTAGCCTTTGGTTGTGCTATTTTATTAGCGATCGCCAACGGTTGGCAAGGATAAATTAAGCAGGGGAGGCAGGGGAGGCAGGGGAAGAAAGATTTTTACCAATTACCAATTACCAATCACCTAATATTATGTCTACCATTCAACCTGCAAAAATTACCAAGGTGCTACCCCAATCCATCGCTGCTGAAATTGGCTTTGAAGCTGGTGATGCGATTGTGGCTATTAATGGGATAAAACCCCGTGATTTAATTGATTATCAATTTTTGTGTGCAGATGAATTTTTAGAACTAGAAGTATTAGATGCTCGCGGTAAAACTCATCAAATTGAAATTGAAAAAGATTATGATGATGATTTAGGATTAGAATTTGAAACGGCATTATTTGATAATTTAATTCAATGTAATAACCGTTGTCCATTTTGCTTTATTGATCAACAACCACCTGGTAAACGTTCCAGCTTATATTTAAAAGATGACGATTATCGGTTGAGTTTCTTGTATGGTTCTTATTTAACCTTAACGAATTTACCAGAAAAAGAATGGCAACGAATTGAACAAATGCGATTATCTCCCTTATATGTTTCTGTTCATGCGACAGAACCAGAAGTGAGAACTAGACTATTAAAAAATCCCCGTGCAGGACAGATTTTACAACAACTCAAATGGTTTCAAGAAAGACGTTTACAAATTCATGCTCAAGTAGTAGTTTGTCCAGGAATCAATGATGGTGAACATCTAGAAAAAACATTAAGAGATTTGACATCATTTCATACAGGAGAAATACCAGCAGTAGCATCAGTAGCAGTTGTTCCCGTTGGTTTAACCCGATTTCGTCCTCAAGAAGATGAACTAGTACCTGTAACAAGAGAAAAAGCCAAAGAAGTGATATCTCAAGTGAAATTACTGTGCCAAGAATTTAAACAAAAATATGGTTCTAATGTAGCTTGGTTAGCGGATGAATGGTTTTTAATTGCTGGTGAAGAATTACCAAGTGAAGCGGAATATGAAGAATATCCACAACTAGATAATGGTGTGGGTTCTATTCGCTTATTTATTAAACAATTTACCCATGCAGCTAACGAATTATTACCAGCAAAAATCTTTCCTGAAAAAAAATTAACTTGGGTGGTAGGTAACGCAGTAGAAACGGCATTTAAACCACTGGTTAAACAGTTAAATAATGTAGAAGGTTTGGATGTAAAAATGCGTGCTTTATATAGTGATTATTGGGGGCAAAATATCAGTGTTACCGGATTATTAACCGGACATGATTTACTGTACCACTTAAAAGGACAAGATTTAGGAGATGGTATTTTATTACCCAGTGTCATGCTCAAACATGGTGAGTTAATATTTTTAGATGATATGACAGTAGAAGAAGTATCGCATCAGTTGAATATCAGCATATTCCCAGTTGCGGGAGTTGAGGATTTAATTAATACTTGTTGTCAGTAGACAGTTATCAGTTATCAGTTATTAGTGGTTAGTTGTCAGTATTACATCACCAATTATTAGCAATGAATAAAAGCCATAAAAATCTTAAATTCCCATTTCCCATCATGGGATTATTTTGTTTAAAGTTGAATTTTTTAATGTTTAGCATTGGGGGTATTTTACCTGTAAATGCTTCCACACAAACAGGGGTATTCAACATAATCCAAAGCGAGGAAAATGTCGAAGAATGGACAGGGATTAATAAACGCTTACAGGCTGTAGGTATAAAATATTGTGTAATTCCTCTAGCTAATATTAACAATCTAGAAGATGTAGGTAAACAACAGGTTTTGTTTTTGCCAAATGTAGAGAAATTAACGCCAGTACAAGCGATGGTTTTAAAGAAATGGATGAACCAAGGAGGGCGTTTAATTGCTAGTGGTCCCGTGGGTAATTTATCAACTCCAGGAGTGCGCCAAGCATTAAGAAATATGCTAGGTGGTTATTGGGGATTTAACCTCAATGATGCTCAAGAATTGCAACCAGCAAAAGACAATATTCAGGAATGGAAAAACCAAAAAGAACTCTTTAGTCAAGTGTGGGGTGCGGTGATGATTCCTGAAAATTCACAAACTCAAATTGCTGCGGTTTGGAATTATCAAAATCAGCCAGCAGCAGTATTAACAACTGAAAATTCGACTTTTTTAGGTTGGCGATGGGGAAAAGATCAAGATTCTCACGCACAGTTAGATACTGCTTGGTTAAAAACTTTAGTCAATAGTTATTTAAAATTATCTACTCAAAAAGGTGTCAATCCTGCTGCAAATTGTCCGCAATCTTCAGTCAATACAACCACTAGAAAAACCCTGGAAACCAGTAGCACAAATATCAGCCAAACTGAAAATAAACCAAGACAAATAAATGTTAGCAGAGTTAGCATAAAACCCAATCAAAAACCCACTCAAAAGAAACCAATAAAGCAACCAAGTTCGGTAAATGCTAATAAAAAACCTGCTCAAAAACCTACTCAAAAACCCAATCAAAAGAAACCAACAAAGCAACCAAGATCGTTAACAGTACAGCAGAGCAAACCCCAAAGCAAACCTATTCTCAGGGTTACACCCCAAAATTTTCGAGAAGAGATTGATCAATTGCAAGAAGCGGTGCGCTGGGATATAATACCTAATTCTAATCAGCCAATTGGTAGTAAAGATGCGATCGCACTCCGACAAGAGTTAGAAAATTTAATTGGTAGAGTAGAAAGCGCCAATTTAGCTGTTTTAGCTCGGAGTGGTAATACAAGAAATTCCCCAGCTTTGAAGGGAGAAAATACAAAAGCATCGAGAGAAACAACAAACTCTAGTTTAGAAGAAACCTTAGCCCAAGCAAGGGAAATTGCCAAAAATATCCCCGTGTTAATTTCCCAAAAAAACTATGCCGTAGCACGTCAGCAGTGGTTAAATGCTAAGAGAAATTTATGGCAGCAGTTTCCGATTAATCAATATTTAGCTCAACCAGAAGTTCGCGCAGTTTGGTTAGATAGAGGAACTATTGTTAATGCAGGGAATGAAGAAGGACTAAAAAAGATTTTTGATCGCTTGGCAAAAGCAGGAATTAACACCGTATTTTTTGAAACCGTCAACGCTAGTTATACTATTTATCCGAGTGAAGTTGCACCACAACAAAATCCCCTAATTAAAAATTGGGACCCACTGGCATCAGCCGTCAAATTAGCCCATGCCAGAGGAATGGAATTACACGCTTGGGTGTGGACTTTTGCCGCTGGAAATAGTCGTCATAATCAAATTATTGGTGTTAGTTCTGGTTATCCAGGTCCTGTTTTAGCAACTAATCCTGATTGGGCAAATTATGATCAACGTGGTCAAATGATTCCCATAGGTCAAACAAAGCCTTTTTTAGATCCAGCTAATCCTGAAGTGAGAGAATATTTATTAAAGTTGTACGCAGAAATTGTGACTAAATATCAAGTAGATGGCATACAATTAGATTATATTCGCTATCCATTTCAAGATCCTTTTTCTGGGAGAACTTATGGTTATGGTAAAGCCGCCAGGGAGAAATTTAAACAACAAACTGGTGTAGATCCTGTAAATATTAGTCCTCGACAGCGGGATCTGTGGCAAAAGTGGACAGCATTCCGTACTGAACAAGTTAATAGTTTTGTAACTGAAGTTTCTCAGATGTTGCGACAAAAACGTTCGAGTTTAATTTTGTCAGTCGCTGTGTTTCCTTTGGCAGAATATGAACGAGTTCAAAAAATTCAACAACATTGGGAAGTTTGGGCGAGAAGAGGCGATATAGATTTAATTGTACCGATGACTTATGCTTTAGATACTCCTCGTTTTCAACGACTAGCCCAACCTTGGATTAGTTCTCAGAAATTAGGTTCTACTTTATTAGTTCCGGGTATTCGTTTGCTTTCTTTGCCAACGGTGGGAGCGTTTGATCAAATCCAACTCTTGAGGGATTTACCTGTTAGTGGTTATGCTTTGTTTGCAGCGGAGAATTTTAACAATGAGTTAGATCAATTATTGAGTAATACTCAAGGTAAGATGAAACTTTCATATACTGAACCTATTCCTCAGCGTCAACCATTTCGGACTGCGGCTTTTCGCTTTGCTGCTTTACAACAAGAATGGCAGTTTGTAGGAAAAAACGATGAAAAATTGTCTAAGTCAGTCACGACAATGGCTAATTTTCAGCAACATTCCAAAAGTTTACAAAATGCTCTCAATCAACTGGCAGCTTTTCCTTCTGCTAGTAATTTGATCAGTGCTAGAGGAGAACTCGTTCGTTTTCAAACTCAATTTAAAATTTGGATGGGTGCAACAGCAAAGGAAAATCCCTATCTAGTTAAAGTATGGGAAAATAAGTTGTTAACTATAGAAAGGTTATTGCGATATGGTGAGAGGAAAGTAATCAATGCCAACTCAGGGTTAACTGCTCGTTAGGTTATTTATGTTAATCCTGCGGATATCTTCTTTAAATTACTTACGACTCTCCCAGCCAATACAATCAGATAAAAAAGAAACAATTAAGAATTACAAATTATGAGGTGCGGAGAATTGATAGATAAAAATGTTAAATTGCCTAATTCTTGGCAATCAATTTTAGCAGAGGAATTAGAGAAACCTTATTTTAATAAACTGCAAGAGTTTTTAATTGCAGAAAGACAATCTTATAATATTTATCCCAGGGAAGAAGATGTTTTTTCAGCTTTTGAATTAACGTCTTATGCAGAGGTAAATGTTTTGTTATTGGGACAAGATCCCTACCACGATGAAAACCAAGCACATGGGTTATGCTTTTCTGTGAAACCAGGAATTAAACCACCACCATCACTGGTAAATATTTTCAAAGAATTAAAAGCAGATGTGGGTTGTGATATTCCCAATCATGGTTATTTGGTGAATTGGGCTAAACAAGGTATTTTGATGTTAAATGCAGTGTTAACAGTGAGGGCGCACACACCAAATTCTCATAAAAATCAAGGGTGGGAAATTTTCACTGATGCGGTGATTGAAAAAGTTAATGAAAAATCCGATCCAGTGGTGTTTGTGTTGTGGGGTGGCTATGCACAAAAAAAGCTGAAATTAATTGATACCAGTCGACATTTAGTAATTAAATCTACTCATCCTTCACCCCTTTCCGCACATAATGGCTTTTTTGGTAGTAAACCTTTTTCAGCTATTAATTCAGCTTTAAGGGGTTGGGGTAAACCTGAGATTGATTGGGAGTTGCCGATTTTGGATTTTGGATTTTAGATTTTGGATTGTTTTTCTGAACTCCAATCTAAAATTGTCAATTGTCAATTGTCAATTGTCAATTGTCAATTATCAATTACCTAAAACCATCCTTCTTGTTCTAGGGTTTCGATTAATTGCAAACCACGGGGATCACCGACTCCTAGAAGTGAGGCTTTAGCATCTTCTCTGACACCCAAATCTTTATCTTCAGCAAAGGCTTGAATTAATGCGTCTATAGCTGTGGCGTAGACCACATTAGAAGGTAATTCTTTACACAGTTGACCGATTGCCCAAGCGGAATTACTACGGACTGCGGGTATGGGGTCTTGAACAAGGGCTTCAATTAAGGGGGGTATTGCGCCAATAACTACTTCATAACCAAGGGTTGCCATTTGGGCGAGGGCGCTGGCAGACCAGAGACGGACCGCGGAAATGTCGGTTCTGAGGGCATCTATGAGGGGGTTTAAGGAACGGCGATCGCGGCAGTTACCTAAAGCCCAAACCACACCTTTTCGCACGTAACCGTTAAAGTCGCGGTTAAGTTGATTAATTAAGGGTTCAACAGCATCAGGGCTGGGGTTACGTCCCAAAGCATAAGAGGCACTAACTCTAACTAAAGGACAAGAATCGGTTAAGGAGCGAATTAAATGGGGTATGGCTCGTTCATCCTGAATATCACAAAATGCACGGGCGGCTAACATTCGTTGCTGGGATTGAGGATCTTCCAAGAGTGCCAACATTGCCTCTGGATCAGGTTTGACTATTTCCGATTCAGGGGTAATGGGTTCTATTTTGTCTAGGGGGCTTTCTAAATCAGCTTCGTTATCAAGTAGGTTTATATCGTCTTCGTCGTACATAATATTTTTTTAAAAAGTAATTATATAGGAGGCAGGAGGCAGAAGGCAGGAGGTAAATATTTCTTCCCAGTCACCAGTCACCAATTACCAATCACCAGTCACCTAATGAATTTTATCATCCAGAGGGATTGGGTTTGATAACCAAGATTTTGATAAAGGTTGAGGGCGGGGGTGTTGGAGGTAAATACTTGGAGTCCGATTTGGCGATCGCCCCTTTGTTTTGCCCAGTTTTCTATATGCTGCATTAATGCCTTAGCTATCCCCCGACGACGATGGGAAGGGACAACATAAAGCAAGAATATGTGAGCATGGCGATCGCCTGTAACTTGATCTATGGCGTTACCAGCCCAAAGACAGGCTGTGGGGATTGGTGACTGGGGACTGGTGACTGGTGACTGGGTAATTTCTTCACTATTCCCTGTTCCCTGAGTTTCATATACCCACCATAAAGGTGTATCAGTAGAGAAATATTGTTCCACTGTACGGGCGAGATGAGAAAAATCTTGATTAGAAAAGAGTTCTTGGTAAGTGCGCTGGATAAACTTAACCAAGAGTGCTTTATCTACGGTAGAACCCCGGCGAATAGAATAGCCGTCCACGGGAAAGTCAAAATTGGGCATGGGGCGATTCAATTTTGGATTTTGGATTTTGGATTTTGGATTTTGGATTGTTTTGAGCATCTCCAATCTAATCTAAAATCTAAAATCTCAAGTTTTCTTCACTGTCACCTGTCACCTGTCACCTGTTCCCTTCTTTACAAATTACTAACTATCACTCCAATGGGTGCGGGTGCGGCCATGTCGGAGGGTAGAAAAATCCGGGCGCTGACTGCGACTAGGGCAATCAAAAATACTAGAACTACGAGTAGGGGGGCGATGTATTGACGAAAAAAAGCCATATTCGGGGTTGTAAATAATTGGGTAACTGGTGGCAAAACCAGTTAATGTAAATTTTTCTTAATTTATTTTAGCGAATTTAGAGGCAGGAAAAGCAAAAGGTTAACGTTCATCCCGATCCAAATCATCCAGAACTCGTTCACAATACCAATTTTCTGGCATTCCGGGATAATTTTGTTTGGCTTGCTCAATTAATCTTTCGGCTGCGGCTACGTCACCGGATAATCTGGCAATGAGTCGGTTTTTGAGGTAGTTACCTGTGATTTCTTCGTCTACTTGATTAGGTAGGCTGGGAGTGGAGGGCTGTAACTGTTCTCTTTTTAGTTGCCAGAATAAAACGTAGTACAGTGTACCAAAAATTAAGACTAGGCTGATTGTTCCCAGGAGGGTGAGGAGGCTAAAGGCCAGATATCCTAAAACTAATTGTGAGAGTACGTAGCCCAGTAATAAACCTGTAATAACGAGGACAAATGTACCGACAAGAATTACTACTTGGTTTCCCATAAATCCTCTTCTTCTTCAAGTCCTGGTCTGCTTAATGGTACTGCTTGTGAGTTCCAGGGGGCAACTAGGGGGAGTAGTAGCAATCCAGGGAGGGCAGCTACCATTGATAGGAGGAAGAATGAAGGCCAGCCGGTGGCTTTTGCCCAATCTCCTGCGGGTGCTGAAAGTACGTCTCGACTTAGTGCCATGAGGCTAGAAAAGAGAGCAAATTGTGTGGTGGTGAAGTTGTGGCTACATAGACTCATTAAATAGGCTACGGTGGCCACTGTAACTAATCCGGCGGTGGTGTTTTCTATCATGATGGCGATCGCTAACATAGAGTAGTCTTTGCCGGTGATAGCTAGTGCATAATAACCCAAGTTGCTGAGTAATTGCAGTACACCGAATATCCAAAGGGCGCGATTGATGCCGATTCTGGACATTATTATCCCACCTAAGATGACTCCTACGGTAGTGGCCACTAAACCAATAATATAAACTGTTGCTAGTTCTTGGTTATCAAATTTAATTTCTTTGGCGAATAAGTTGGCTGTAATTCCCACTAAGGAGTCACCAAGTTTATAGAGAATGATAAATATCAGAATTATCAGTGCTTTGGTGATGCCGAATTTTTCTAAGAAGATTTGTAATGGTAAAATTACTGCTTCTTGTAATGTATGGGGTGTGATATTTTCTTGTTGTTCATTTAGTTGAGGTTTAGGCAATATAATTGATGCACTAATCCAAGTTATAAGTAGTCCGCCTAATATCCAATAGAATACTTTTAATGGGATAGTTTCTGATATTACACCACCGACCAAGCTCGTAATAATAGTAATAATTACTAAGAGAAATATAATATCTTTGATTTTTAAAGAGGTGTTATTTCTAGATAGTTCACTATTTTCTATTTGCGGTTCTGATGCTACAAAAAATGTGGTAATTAAACCTATGCCCATAAATCCTGCCATGAGTAAATAAACTATGTTCCATGACAGAAATCCGGCTAACCATGCGGCTAGGGAAAAGGCTATAAATAGGGCTATACGATAACCTAAAACCCACAATGATGCGCCGGTTTCAAATTCTAAGGGGTTTAAAATTTCTGTGCGATAAGCGTCACCAGCAATATCTTGAGTGGCACTTAAAAAAGCAATTATAAATGATGTAATTGCTAATGTCATTAATATTTGGGTATTCTGGGTTGGTTGTTGTAATGCCATTGCTAAGATAGCTATGACTAACCCAATTTGCGTTAAAAATAACCAACCTCTTCTTCCTCCTAAAAATGGGGGAGAAAATCTATCAATTAGAGGCGACCAGATAAATTTTAAGGAGTATGGTAAACTAACTAATCCAAATAATGTGATTTTAGCAACGTCAACTTCGGCATCTTTCATCCATAGTTGCAAGGTGCGAGTTGTTAGGAATAATGGTAAACCAGAAGCAAAGCCTAATAATAGCAAACCTGCCATTTTTCGGCTTTGAATTGCCTGTTTTAGTGCTTGAATTTCTTTCATTATTTTTTAGGTGACAGGTGACAGGTGACAGAATAAAGGGAAAAGATAATACTTTAGAAGTTAAAATTAATTAACTTCTGTCTTGGGGTAACTCAGGAGGATTTTACTTTCTTTGTTGCCATTTCTATTAAATCTTCAATTCTCTTAATATTTGGATCTCCTGCTAAGTATCCTATACCCCGATGTAGGTGTAAACGAAATTGGGTGATGAGGGTTTCTTTGTCGGTGTCTAAACCGTCGTTGTGACAACGTTGTTTTAATGCTAATAGCAATATATCGGCCATTTCTCCCCCAAATACTTTCCAGGTTAGTTCTACGTTGCTATCTTGGGGTATGGGTACGGGTGATGGGGTGGCTGTTTCTGCTAGGGAACGACAAAACGCCCATCTACATAGGATGTTCCATTGTTCTATTTTGGTGTTACGTTTGAGTTTTAGTAGTTGATCTTTGGCTGTTTGGGATAGTCTAATACGTTCTATTGGGGATTCCATATTTTTTTTATTAATAAACCACGAAGGGCGCAAAGGACACGAAGGTAAGAAGGAAGAAAGAGGGTAAAATTTGGCTGGCTAAATTTTTATGAAGAAATGGGATCTTCTGGGGGTGGATGGCGGTTAATTGTTTTATCGGCAGCACGAATATTGATGATTCTGTCTCTGTTTAGGTCTAGTTTTGCTATTGTTGCTTTTCCTGTGGGTGTTATCCCTATTAATTATTTTTAGTCCATCTTTCGACCAAATAAAATGTTCACTCCATTTGTTTTTTCTAGGATTGAATAATTCAACTTCGTTACCAGTTTCTGGGTCTATTGCTGTTGTATTCTTGGATTTTTTGCGGTTACAATGAAAACAGGCTAAGGCTAAGTTATCTATTGTATCTTGACCATTTTTACTCAAGGGAATTACGTGATCTACTGTGAATAATACATACTGCCATTTTTCTGATGCGTGGCAATATTCACATAGTTCTAATGCTCTTTGACGTACTTTTTGCTGAATTGCATCACTAATTTTTTTATTCACTATTTTTAGATATTTGTTACATATGTATAGTATTTTTGTTTTGAGCAATGTTACGCACTAAACGATTTAAAAGACTTAAATAATCATCTATTTCTTCGTAACTATCTAGTTCTTGTTCTTCTTCTGGTGTGAGTTCTGTATTTTGTTGCTTTGTTAGTAAATTTTCAATATGATTTTGTACGCTGTTGGAGGCACGAAATATTGGTGTTCCTTCTTGTATTTCTATGGTGATAGCACCTTCTATGCGTAAGTTTTTAGGTATTTTCTCTAAGGCTGGTAGTGAGATCATGATGATTTTTCGAGGATGATATTGATGATTTTACCAAACTATTTACCAAAAATAACCGTCTTTTATTGTGGTTTCTCTTTTGCCGGAGTTATATTGTAAGAGGTATTCACGGGCGATCGCTTCGTTTTCTCTTAGTAGTTCGACTTCTTTTTTGGCTATTTCGGTGTCGGTGGAAAGTAAGATTACTTGATGACTTGCTGCGGGAAAGTATCTTTCTACTAGGTTGTTTCTGTGGGATGAGTCAAGTCTTCCTAGTGGGGTGTCAATAGCAACGGGTAAACGTTTTCCTGATACTTTTGCTAAACCCCATAAAAAGGCGATCGCTAATAGTTGTTTTTCTCCTGCTGATAGGCGATTTTTAGGTACTGGTTTTCCTTTTAAATCATATAATGATATACTAAATGTTTGGGCATCAATAGCAATTCTATGAACTAAATCTGATTTATGTAATAAATACAAAAAACAGTTTTTTACTTCTTCTTCTAATTTATTTAATTTCCTTAATGTTAATTTTTCTCTAAATATCTTTAAGGTAGCTTGTACTTTAGTTGCTGCATTAATTAAATGTTCTGTACTTTGATATTTCAAGCTATCGCTAGTGTAGTTAGTTAGTTCTTTTTTGGTTTTTTCAATTGTTGCTTGTAATTCTAATAAATGACGTTTTAAAAATTCTACATTACTATTTGCTTTATTCCATTCTGTTTCGGCTTTTTCCCTAGCTTGTTGTAATTCTGCATAAGCTTCTGGTGCTGCTGCTGTTTGAATTTGTCTGTCTATAGTTAATATTTGTTCTTCGTAATTTTGCAGTTCTAATATTTTAGCATTAGCTGTATTTTGGGCAATTTGTAAACGATAAACCACATTATCTAACAAAGTTAAACTTTCTTCATCAGCATTTAACCAAGTGGTTTCTGTAGATGAATTAACAGCATATAATTTATCAATATCTTCAACTAAGAAATTTTGAATACTGTTAATTTTCTCTAATTCTAAATTTAGCTGATTTAGCAAATTTAGTAAACGTTGATCTCTAGCAATTAACACATCTTTAGCTAATTGCATTTGTTGAAATTTTAACTCTTTTTCCCCTTGGGTTTGAATTTGGGATAATAAATTAGGAATTAATGCCAATGGTAGCACATCTGCCGCTAATTCACATAACTCTTGACGGACATTTTCGGTATTTTTAATTTGCGTTTCTTTTTGGGTGTCTAGTTGACTACGTTCCGCAGCGAGTTTTCCACCTTCAACGATATATTTATTTAATGCTTCATCATATTGTATTTTTAAATCTTTTAATTCTGTTTCTAAATTTTCTAATTCTTTTTGTTTATTATTTTCTTTTTGTAATTGTTCTGCTAAACGATTTTCTAATTCTTCCAATTTAGCTAAATCTTGTTTATCAGCAGTTTCCTTTTTTTTACGATTCACTAATATTTCTAAATCGACTGCTAATTTATCCGCTAATTCTAAACCTAAAAGTCCATTAATAGCATCCACAACTACAGAAGGTGGTGTTTCTTGTTCTGCTAGTTCTTTAACTTGTTCCCCATCAAATAAAAATAAATTAGAAATACCTAAAGGTAAAATATTTTCTATATATTCATCCCAAATATTAGCTAAAGATTGCGGCCAAGTTTCATCATCACCTAAAATTCCTAATGAATCTTTACCATCTTTAGGATTTTTTTCCCAAGTTCTGACTATCCGATATTTAACAGGTTTATCGTCTTCAATATGTTCAAAAACTAATTCAATTCGAGTTTTATTAATGGGGTCAGCTTGACTATTAACGCATTGAGTTAAAAAATCATTATAACTCAAATTTCCTCTAGTGGAACATTGAGCGCGTGATCCATACAATGCGAGGCGAATAGCATCCATTAATGTGGTTTTTCCTCCTCCATTCATACCACCTAAAAGGATGATGGGGCGAATATTTTCTTGATCAATTCTAGGGTCAAGGTTGATGATTTGTCTACCAGCGTAAGGACCAAAATTTTGCAGAACGAGTTCTAGGAAGATCATTTTTATGTTTACTTTTTTGATTAATTTGATGATTTGGAAAACTGAGGATTTTAGATTATTGGTGGATGTTTTTAGTCATCTTTAGATGATTTTTGCTATTAGACTGGGAATTAATTCCCAGTCGGGTTATCGGTTTTACGTCAAGTTGACACCAATGCTAGTTTCTAAACCTAGCTAATAAATCCTCACGAGACAACTGTAACAGTACAGGAGTAAATTCTTCTCTGGAAATATTAATTACATTATCCACAATTTTCTCCAATTCAGAGTCAATTTCTCCAAAACGTACTTGTAAAATACTTTCTACCATTGCACGTCTTTCTCTTTTTTCACCTTGTTCTAAACCTTGTTCTAAACCTTGTTCTCGACCTTGTTCTAAACCTTGTTCTAAACCTTGTTCTCGACCTTGTTTTAAACCTTGTTCTCGACCTTGTTTTAAACCTTCTTCAATACCTTCTTGTCGTTTTTGTTCTTTCAATTCTTCTAATAGTTGTTCATACATTTCTGATAATTTCATAATCAACTCCTGATCATCTTGATCAATATCTTTCTCTTTTTGTTGACGGGCTGATAAAATAGCAATTAGGTCATTTACTAATTTTATAACATTTTCTAAGAATGGATTGTTATTAGCTAGTGCTTCTAACTCTTCCACTGCTTGTCTTTGGACTTTTCCCCTACCTAATAGTCTTAAAAACAAGGTTTCTGGTGTACTGGGTAATTGATGAATGACAATGATTCCAGTTTTGAATACTTTTCCTGTAAAATAAACCCCTGGACCCCAGTTTTCTAGATCGAGAGTTGCATTACAACCTGATAAGAGTTCTTCTGATGCGGTGGGTGTTAATATCCATAAAAAAGGTAATTCCTGGTTGTTTGTTTTTGTATTATTCCTTTCTCCTTGTCTTTCGATTTCTGCATGGATATCAAATAATTTACCCATACAACTACGAATTTCACTTTCACTTACTGCATTACGGAATGGTTCAATTACTACTGAGTTTGCATAAGTTCCCATTCTCCCTAATATTCCCAAGGTTTCTATATTTTCTGGGGATGGTGATGATGGTGTAAATAATATGTCAATTTGTCTGACTTCTGAGGTAATATCTTTACTTGTCTCTACTTTACCATAGGGTGTAAATAGTTCTGTGAGATATTGTTTAGCAAATTGATCATGGATAAAACGAGTCATTGAATTTTAGATTTTAGATTTTGGATTTTGGATTTAAATTGATTGCATTATTTTCGTTATTTATCTTTCTTAAATTTCATACTTGCAAAATTTGCTGGTTTACTAGGTTGTTCTTTATCTTCTTTTTCTGCTGCTGTTTCACCAATGTTTAATTGTTTAAATGTTTCTCTAATTGTTGCCACATCTCCTTTAAGTGCAGCTTCTCTTAAATCACGCTTTAAATGGGCATTTTTAATTGCTTCTTCTTGAGAACGGGAACTAGTTTCAAAGCATTTTTCTAAACTATCAAAAATTCCTACACGACGCGTTTTTTTCTTAAATTGTCTTTCTGTATCTAACAATTTCGCCATGAGTTCTAATTGCATCGCGTCACCATCACATATTTCTTCTAATACTTCCCATTCGTCGCTACCCAATAGACTATAATCAGCACCAGGACGAGGATCTGTAAATTTTTCTCCTGTCACTTCTTGATAGATTCGGGGTAAACAATCATCAAATTCGTGTTTTTCTTCTAACCAGATGCGGCGAATTTCGCTGAGTTCTTCCATAGATATTAAGGTGATATCCCGCATATTTTCGGGGGCGTTTTTTCTCATTTCAGTTTGGGCGGTTAATAGTTTTCTTAACCAATATTCTCGCCAGTATTTTGTATATGGTCCGGGTATGGGTTCAACTGATGTTTCACCATCTTTATTATTACGTTCAAATAATTGCACTTCTCCCCATATCCGGCGAAAATCTCTTTTTTCTCTATCGTTTTCAATATCTAATTCTCTACGAAAATCAACTATTGGTTGCATCCATTCTTTTTCATGATCGTTTTGAATCATCGCGTTTAAAGATTTGTCACTGCTAACTAATGTACAAACCCAGCAACCAAAACGCGAATTTCCACAGCTAGGGGTAGAAGTATCAATAACTAAAGGACATTCATTATCTGCTGTTGATTCTCTATACATATTAAATAAATCTTTATTGCTATATCCCCAAGGATTTTCCCACTGCATTAAATATAGCCAAACTTCATCATTACGCCAATCTTCTATAGGTGTATATAACAAAGAATTAATGAGACTAGGATGAAGACAAAGCCTATCTCTGACTCTTCCTTCTTCTCTCTTTGTCATAATTAAAGCACGATTTGTACTTTCAGTTTTGCGAGTTCCTAATACAACAATTGTTTCACCACTAGCTCTAACAACATCACGAATAAAACGGTTAGAAGGATCAATTTTTAATCTTCCAGTACACCAGCGAAATGTATGACGAGGTGCGGGATATCCTTTACCAATTAAACCTGCCCAGTATGTTTGTTTGGTTTCTGGTTGTAATAAATGTGGTGTCATTGGCATTTTTTGTTCTTGGGCAGAAATTTCCATTTGTATTAATGAATTACGTACCCAAGCAGAAACATAAGGATTTTCTACACCCGTATCTGTGGTAATAACATGAATAGTTTTAGTTCTTTTTTCTGGTGGAAGTCCAGAAATAGCATTCCATATCAGTTGTAAAGTTGCTGTACTGTCTTTTCCCCCGGAATAACCCACAACCCAAGGTATCGCATCCAAACAATATAATTCCTGAATTTCTGTGGTGAGAATTTGGATATATTCCACTAATTCCGCTACAGTACGATTTTGCGGAGTTTTACTGTCTGGTGTTTGTGCGATAGTCATGACTTTTTACCCGTAAATATATAGATGCAACTTGATTTTATATGTTGAAGTAGATGCGAACAAAGCAATTATTTATACTAAGATTAGTTACATTTGTTTTTAAATTTAGTTTTTAAAAACTACAATTATAGTATCTACTATTTTGACAAAATAAGCTAGTAACCTTAACTTTTGTTTTTAAAAATTGACTTCATGAACAGCATACCAGAAAACAACCGTAATATTTCTCAACAGTATCCAGAAAGCGTAACTGAAAATCATCAGGTGTTATCTGTATTACTAGATCAGTTGCTTGGTAAAAAAGACCAAATTCTAGTACAACAAACTAAAATGGGTAATGTTGCAGCTTATGTAGGTTCTGTGACATTAGAATGGTTCGCCAATCGAGTTAAATTTGCTTCTACATTACCAATATTGCAAAATAAGTATAATCCCGAAACCGAAAATATTGAAATTGATGCTGATAGTATTGATGAAGTTCAACAACGACCTTTAGACTGGTCACGTCAAGCACCATTAGTACAATATTTAGCATCACGAAAAAACCATAAGTTCCCCCCGGTGTTGGTTGTAATTAATCAACCTTGGGTTGATAATGCAAAAGCGGATGAATGGGATAGTGAAGGATGTGCTAAAAAAGCTACTACTGATTTTATTCCTTTAGATAAAAATGGTACTGTTGGTTTTTTGAATGTAGCAGAAGAAAATGTTAGTATTTATGCTTTAGATGGTCAGCATAGATTAATGGGAGTTCAGGGTTTATTAGAATTACTGAAAACTGGTAAATTGAGAAGATATAAAAAAGATAAAACTCATAATGATAGTTATATTACTCTCTCAGAATTGATAGATGATTCTCAAATTGATGCTAATGATTTGCAAAATTTACCACAAGAAAAAATCGGAATTGAGTTTATTTGTGCGGTGAATGCTGGA
Organism: Sphaerospermopsis sp. LEGE 08334; assembly: GCF_015207205.1. Lineage (NCBI taxonomy): Bacteria > Bacillati > Cyanobacteriota > Cyanophyceae > Nostocales > Aphanizomenonaceae > Sphaerospermopsis > Sphaerospermopsis sp. LEGE 08334. The sequence goes on from NZ_JADEXH010000011.1 coordinate 80,620, forward strand.
GAAACTTATACAGAAGCAAAACAGCGAGTTAGGTCTATTTTTGTTCATGTAAATTTAATGGCTGCACCTTTAACAAAAGGTCAATTAACCCAGTTAAATGAAGATGATGGTTTTGCGATTGTAGCCCGAAAAATTGCGGTTACACATCCACTTTTAGCCGAGAAAGAAAACCGCAAACCGCGTATCAATTGGAATAGTGCTACAGTAGCAAAAAATTCTACTGTATTGACTACGCTGCAAGCTTTACAAGATATGTCTACTACATATTTAGGGCAAAAATTCCCCCATTGGAAACCTTTAGAAAAAGGGTTAATTCCTCAACGTCCAGATGATGAAGAATTACAAGAAGGAATTGCAGATTTTACAGAATTATTTGATTATTTAGCTAGTCTTCCCAGTTATAAAATTTTAGATCATGAAGATACACCTGTTTTGCGGCGGTTTAGTTTTGAAAAAGGTGGTGGTGAGGCTAATATTTTATTTCGTCCCGTTTCTCAAGTTGCTTTAGCGCAAGCTTTGGGAATTTTGGTTTTTAAAAAAGGTCTTAGTTTAGATTCTATTTTTAAGAAGTTAAGAAAGTTTGATCGTCAAGGTGGTTTTAGTGAAATGGAGTTTCCCCATTCTGTATGGTATGGGGTTTTATATGATCCAAATAAAAAGCGGGTTCAGGTTGCAGGAAAGGAGTTAGCGGTGAAGTTGTTAGTTTATATTTTGGGGGGAATGAAAGATCAGATGGAGGTTGCACAACTGCGTAAAGCTTTAGCTGATGCTAGAACGATGGAAGATCATTCTATTGGTTTTGATGGGAAGTTGGTTGATCAGCAAGATGTAGGTTTACCAGCAGTTTTATAGTTAAAAACAGTTATTCGTTTGTTGACATACCCGCCCGGAAATCAATTTCCGGGCTAATAGCAAAAGTACGTTAAAACGTACTATATTTTGATATATAATTAACTCAAAATACAATTAAATTTTATGGATAAAACAAAATATATAAAGGTTTAAATAGTCGGTTTTAACCGACTTTAGCTTTAAGACAGGGAATTTATTCCCTGGCTTTAATGTAATATTTACAGCAGTTTCCGAAGATATGAGGTACACATTTCGCGGGCAAGATGCCCGCACCACAAGAGTTTTATCATTAATATCTGTACCTCATAATAACGGAAACTGCTGTATAATGTAATATTTATGATTGAAAAATATTGTGACGATGCCATTGTAAAGCTTCAATATCTGGAAAGTATTTCTCTATTTTAGGTAATATTAGTTTTTCACCATGAAAATCTTTTATTGGTTTAGCATGGGGAGATATTTCTTCTAAGTTTTGACTAACGATAATTTTGTATTGTTCATCAACACCAAACCAACCTCTATCAAATGCCCAATGATGATTTTTACATAGGGCGATACCGTTATGTATTCTACTGTCGTAAAATTGAGAAAATGGTTTTATGTGTGCGCCATCTACTATATTTTGGCTGAGATTTTTATTAACCATTAAACCACAAAAAGCACATTGACAACTATATACAGAAACTACCGCTTTTCTGAAAAAGGCATTTCTAATAATTGTTTTTTGTAATCTATATTTAGGACTTTTTTCAGCAGATTCAGGTATTATTATTTCATCTTCAAAATTTTGATTAATTTGTAAAATGCTATCTATTTGGTTATCTTGATCAGGAAAAAATGCTGCTATTAGTGCATCTAGTAATTCTTTTCTATTAATATCATTTTGTAAAAACTCAAATAATTCATTATCCAAATAAGCATATTCTACAGCTTGTTTTAATCTCTTGGTTGTCTTTGGTTGCAGTCCATTAAAATCAGGTTTAAGTTCTAAATGCCAAAAACCTTCACTTTGTAAATGAAAAAAAGGATAATGTAAACCTCCTGTGTAAGAATGTGATCCTATTATCTGCCAATATTTTTCAAAGGTTTCAATTAATTCATCTGAAACTGTAATTTCATTTTTTGCAATAATATCTCTGCTAATTAAATCTATAACTGATAAAATTAAGATTGGTTTATGTAAAGCAATACCACGTTTTTTATTATTGTTTACATTGAGATTAGATAACTTTTGGCAGTATAATGATAAAGTGTTCATGTTTTTAAAAACCTGTTAATTGTAATTAATATTGTAAGTTTCTAACTTAGGAATTTTCTTAAATCAAATTCTCCATCATCTTCGTTTTTCTTGTCTTTATCAGATATTAAAAATAATGAAATTTGGTCTGTATAATCAATAGCACCTCTGAGGTGTTCTTGTAAAACTTCTAAACCACCGTTAGCGTATTCTTCAAAAATTTCATTACGCTGTTTTTCAAATTCCTCATCATTAGGGGATAAGATTTGAATATTCTGAGTTTCTGTTATTCCCAGTAATTTAATAACTGCATCATATCCCATTGACATGAAAGTTTCTATCCTAATGGGTACAGGTTCACGTTTAGAAACCTCCTCAAAAGGAACACGCTTCTTATACTTAACACCCAAAGCAGCAGCAAAAACAATCACATCAGCGAAAGTTTGAAAAGGACCATTTCCCCCATCAGAAGAAATTAAAGACTTAACCAAATCAGCCTTATCCTTAGCCACCCTAATTCTACCAGATTCCGCCATAATCTTAAAATATCAACTCCCAATATCTTACAACAAATTGCACGAAAATAAACCTTAGCCTTCCTCTCTCTGCGACTCTGCGACTCTGCGTGAGAAAAAATAAAACGCAGATAAACACAGATAATATTCGGCATCAAAAATTAACCTGCTTGATCCTTAAACTCCTCATTTTCTCACACCAAAACCACATTTTCATAAACCAAAGAAAAAGGAAAACTAAAATCAACACTTGTGAAAACTACCTCATCACCTTCAACAAAAGGATGTAATTCCCAAAAACCCCGATCATTTACACGAAAACAGTCTAAAGCAACTCTTTGAGAATCAATCAAAACATATTCCTGTAAACTAGAAAAATTGCGATATTGCTGAAACTTTTTACCCCTATCATAAGCTTCCGTACCCGGAGAAAGCACCTCAATAATTAAACAAGGAAATTGCAAAAATTTAATCGCTTGTTTATCTTGAGGATGACAACTCACCACCACATCAGGATAGAAAAAAGGTCCATTTTCAGAAACACCTACTTTTGCATCTGACATCAAAGCAGTACACTTACTTCCCCGCAAATGATTTTTCAAAGCTGAAGCTAAATTTAAAGTAATAGCAGCATGAGGAATAGTACCTCCTATCATTGCAATAACTTCACCATCCAGATATTCATGTTTAATTTCTTGTGATGCTTCCCATTGTAAAAACTCTTGGGGAGTCATATAAAATCTATCAGAAACAGCAACCATTTTTTTCTCCTTTGCTTGAGATAAATAATAATGTTGGGTTTCCTCCCGTCAACCCAACCTACAAATTACTAGAGTTATCTAAAAAATTGACAACAACCAACGGTTAATTTCTCCATCATCTTGTGTTTGACTACGTTCAACCGCTTGTTTTACAGTTGAGATTTCCAAACCTGGTAAAACCTGAGATGATGTAATTCTGCGACTTCCTCCATCAATAATTTCAAAAGCAATTATATCATTATTATTAGCATCCATTACCCAATATTCTTTTACACCCAATCTTTCATAAAGTAATCTTTTAAAACCCAAATCATCATTAACAGAAGAAGCAGCAATTTCTACTACTAAGGTGGGTGGAGATGATTCATTAATATCAATAGGAGAATTATTCAAAGCTGGAAATCTGACTGCATCACTAATATAAAAAGCTAAATCAGGTTGACATTCACTTTCACCAACTTTTCTAAAACTGGTATTAGTTAATTCCTGAATTTTAATATTTTTGAGAGTAGCAAATAAACTCACTACTTTAGAAATCACAGCATTATAACGACCATGACGAAAACCAACTGGTAACATTTCCACCCTCATATAATTTTGATAAAAATAAAATCTTCCTTCCTGAAAATCAGCACCTTCAGCAAATTCTAGAAACTCATTCCAACTAACTTTAACCCAGGTATCTGTATCAATTTTAGGCAAATTAACAATAACCATGATATCACCTCTTGTCTTTAAATCTTGATGTGAGATAGCAAACGCAGATGAACACAGATAAACGCAGATGAATTTCTCTTATTTCTCTGTGTTCTCTGTGTCTCTGTGGTTCGTTCCTCTTCCTACCTTTCCACCTCCACAATTTCAGTATACTCAAAACCATTAGGACTTTGACGAATCAGATAATATTTCTCCCCATTCACCTCCATAAAATCCTGTTCACAGTCAGGTTTAGAAGAATAATAAGTTAACACATATTCCTTACCAATTCTATCAATAATTTCCTCCTCAACTTCTACCCTCCATTGAGTTTTTGTCACTAAAACTACCAACTGATTTGCTAATTTAGGAATAGTTTGTGCAATGTGACGACGAGAGTTAGCGTCTAAACTTCCAAAAGGTGAATCCATGACAATAGGAAAAGTGCTACTATCAGGAACCATCATGATTTTTCTCTTTTCACTCCACTCCCGCACTTTATCAATAATACTTGCAATAAATGACAAACTGAGAATTTGATTTTCTCCCGTAGATGCTGCTACCAGTGCTTCTATTCCTGTGGTATTTTCAACTAATTTTAGTTCATATTTTTCGGTAATTTTGGGAATATAAGGAGTTACAGAAATTTCCGAAAATATTTCCTGTACTCGCTTTTCTAACTGCAATCTAAATTGTTTCTCCTGTCTATTTTTCACCTCTGTTAATCTTTCAATTGCGTCTTGAGTTGCAATAATTCGACGCTGTGCTAAAATCTGTCTTCCTTCATTTTGTTTTTGTTTAGCAATTTGTTTTACTAATACATCAACTTCTGTTTTAATGTGAGAAATTTCCTGTTGGTTTGCACCTTGTTCTCTGTTTAATTCATCTATTTTCGCTTCTATTCCATCTAACCTTTTTTGTAAACCGCTAATATCTTCATTGGGATCTTTTCGCAAAATTTCTTCAATATTATCTAACTCCCCTTCTATTTGGGAAAGTGAGGTTTTGATCTGACTAATTCTTGTTTGTTCTCTGTTAACATTGTCCCAAAAATTATCCGCTTGTCTATCAATGTCATCAACTTGCGCTCCCATTCTAATTGCTGTTTCTTCTACAGAGGAAGATCCGGTTTTTTTCAAAAGTGATTTAACGTGAAAATGTCCATTTCCACCTTCTTTTAATTCTGCTCCACAAATACATCTTCCTGTTTGAATTAATTCCGCAACAAATTCTTTAGAAATTCCTGATTTTAATTCTCCCCTTTGTTTTAATTCGCTGATAATTCCCCGAAAGTTTGCAGTTGTTTCACCTAATAATACGGTATATGCTTGTTTGGAAATAATCTTTTTCAGTGCTTCTTTAGTTTTTTTCAGTTCTTCATAACTACTACGTTTTTGAGTTTCTAAACTTTCCCGTCTTTCTTGTAATTCTCGCACTGCACTTAGTTCTATCAACCGACTGCTGATATCTTTTTTAAATGTCTGTTGATTTTCTAACTCTTTTTTAATTTCTGTTTGTCTTTTATTAATTCTTTCCATTTCTTGTTCTAGTTTACTTTGCTCTTTTAATAATTGTTTAGTTTCTGCATCACCAATAGTAGCAAGTTCATTATCTAAGGTTTTCTTTGCTTCTTTTAAATGTCTAATTGCTAAGTCAATGACTTTGACTCCTAAAAATGTTTCCGTTGCTTCTGCTATTTCTGCTTTTTTGTCAGAACGGACTATTTCTTCTATTCTTTCTCCATCAAAAAAGAAATATTGATGTAAACTTGCTGGTAGAATATTATTGATAATCTCTTCTGCTTGTTCAATGGGAAAATACCATTTACCGTCATCTCCTACGGTTTGAATAATTAATTTTGTTTTTGTTGCTTCCATGTTGGTAGGATTTTTATATACTCGACAGGTGCGTTTTGCTCGGTATCGGTTTCCTTCATGTTCCCAACCAACTTCTACCCAACATTCTACAGGTTGTTCATTTTCTACTTCTGCGATCGCTCTTTTATTAACTAACTGTTCTGTCGCAGCAAACGCAGCAGTAAATTTTTCATATAACACCCAGGTAAACGCATTTAATAAACTGGTTTTACCTGCTCCATTATTCCCATGAATTATTGTAGTATTTTTAATATCTCCCGTCGCAATGGTAATTTCTGGAGTCTGTCCATAAAAAGAACGAAAATTACAAAGTTTAATCGAGGTTAGTTTCATTCCTGCACCACTTCTTTCACTGCTTCTTTGATTATTCCTAAAATATCATCATTAATTGCACCTTTGCTTTTTCTCGCAAGTCTTGATTTTTCTAACCTACAAACTCTCTCAATTATCTGTTTAACTTCCGGTGGTGCAGTATTAATTGGTGCTTGTACATCTTCAATATTTGATTCTGTAGACATAACGGGTTGTAAAAATAGACTTTTCCATCTATTTTAACCACTTTTGTCAGCATCATTACAACCACTCCAGATCCCCGACTGTTTTATAGAAGTCGGGGATCTATCTTCATAACCGCAACAATAGCAAAAAATATCTTACCTTTTCTTACCTTTTCTTACCTTTGTGTCCTTTGCGGTTCAATCATATTGAATTTTATCCTTCATGTTTGCAAAATATCGAGAAAAAATTTATGATTTTGGGGCTGGAAAGGGTTGCTTTTTTTATTTATTCCTGGTAGGATTATATTTACAAGCTCTAATAATGGGATGTAGTTTGCTCTAAAAATTTCAGCAACACTCCATTATATTAGAATAATACCGCGCCCCCAGCGCCGAGTCAACCCCTCAACTATCAATTTTCGCCCCCCCATGAAAGAAAAATAAATGAATAAATCTATAGATATAGCATTTACCAAGTTAGTGAGGTACAGAGTTTTTTATCTTAGGGAATTGGTAACAGTAAATAAATGAGCGTCGCTATAGATGCGATGCCCACACAAAAAGATGGTAGTACAGTACGGCGTAAATAAACCAAGTATTAGATAGCCAAATTTCATGAAACTGGGAATTAATTATCAGGCTTTATTTACGCTGTTTGTTGAGATTCAGTTTCTACCTTCTGTCCAATTTTGGGTTCTGTACCTGTCAGCAACCTTTCAATATTACTGCGATGACGAATAATTACATATAAACCCCCAGCAATACTAAACAAAACATAAGCTAAAGGTTGCTGGAAAACCACCATCAAAATAGAAACAGCAACAGCACCAGAAATAGAACTTAAAGAAACGATTTTAGATATAGCAATAACTACACCAAAAACCCCCAAAGTAGCCAAACCAACCTGCCAATTCATGGCTAATAAAATACCCAAACTGGTAGCCACAGACTTACCACCAGTAAAACCTAAAAAGATTGATTTACTATGTCCTAAAATTGCCCCTAACCCAACCAAAGTTACTAACCAAGGTTGCCATAATTGCACATTTAAATTTGTAGGTATGACATTATAACCAGGAGCAAAATTGAATAAAGCATAAACCAGATTTATGGCTAATACTCCCTTCAAACAATCAACAAATAACACAAAAGCCCCCGGACCTTTACCCAAAGTTCTCAGGACATTGGTGGCACCAGTTGAACCAGAACCAACTTCACGAATATCAATACCTTTTAATAACTTACCTGCAAGATATCCAGTGGGAAAAGAACCCAAAAGGTAAGCTAATAAAACCACTACCCCACACAAAGTTAACCAAATAGCCATAATTTTATTAGAAGTTCAGAAGTTCAGAAGTATGGCTAACGCCACGCTTCGCTATCAGGAGTCAGGAGTTATTTATTTTGGATTTTGGATTTTGGATTGTTTTTGTTAACTCCAATCTAAAATCTAAAATCTAAAATTTTTTTCCCCAGTCACCAATCACCAATCACCAATCACCATTCCCTATAATTAAAAATCATCATCAAAATCTCGATCGCGCATCATTTTCGGATCTGGTGCAAAAGCTAACCACAAAGGAAATTGTAATAAGCCTAAACTAATTTGCTCCTCAGAATCATCAATGATAATTAACGGCATTTGATTAGATTTCACTAATCTGTCTGCTTTTTGGGCTAAAGCGTTAGGTGATTCAAATAATACCACACCTCTGTCTGGTCCAAAATCAGGACGACCAATACCTAAACAATCTTGTAAACCCCGTCGCCATTCGCCCAAACGTTCGGGACTATTAGCTAAAATCAGAGTACGTAGGCGATCGCCATATAATTTATGTAAAATCGAAATCGCCGCCGAAGCAATCAAAATATTTTGCAAACGGCTACCCATCGTCCGCAGCGCACCCCGTCCTCCTAAGGTGAAAAACCAGTTAGAGACTCTTTCAGCGTGAACAGGTTCAAAAGTGCGCCTTAACTGCCATGCAGGACCATAATAATCAGGCTGGTTGCGATATTGGTCAATTAAACGGCGAATTTGTTTTGTTGTATCTTGAAATTGTTGTTGGGCAAATTGCAAAGTCTGAGACTGTTCTTCAACAGGTTTGGCTTCTTTTTTCGCTTCTTTTACGGCTGGTTTTTCTCTTTCTCGTTCCCTCACAGCCGGCACAAGTTGCAATTGTTCCGCTGCGGCTGCCAAATCTTGTAAACTACCTGTGAGATAATCTTTAAAACCCTGTACTCGAATTGCCAAATCTTGAGAAGTACCTGCAAAAGTCGTTCGCATTTCATTTCTAATGCGTTCTTGTCTTCTTTCCAGTTGTTCTACAGAAATTTGCAATGCCTGTTTACGTTGTTCTAACAAAGAAAGGGACTCTTGCACCATTTTCGAGAGTGCTGTTTGAGTTTCGCTCACTTGTCCCTGAAGGGTTTTGTAAGTAATTTGCAGTTGAGATATTTCTGCTTTCAGTGCTGCTTCAGTTTCCTGTAACTCGGCTACTCGTTGCGCTGCTACTGCATATAGTGAGTTAATTTCTGATTTTGATTCCAGGAATTTGTTATCTATTTTTTCTACTGTTTGTGCTGTTTGTGCTGTTTCTGTTTCTTTATTCATCATTGTAGACTCTACATTAACTTCCGCTGCTGATGGTTGTGCTGGAGTTGATGTTTCTGTCTCTAATGGTGAATCATCCGATAAATTTCCTGATATTTCCGTCGGTTTTTCATCTGTGGAAATTTCATTCGGCGTTTCTTCCCACCAGTCATCTATCGGTTTTGGAGTTTGGGATTCCTCTGGGTTCATAAACAATATTGTAATTCTATAACGCGAATAAATCAAAAGCACTCCAAAAATTCAGGAGTCAGGAGTCAGGAGCCAGGAGTCAGTGGTTCGACTTCGCTCACCAACCGAAGTCAGGAGTCAGGAGTCAGAATGTCTGATAAATCAATAGATTATCAAATAGTGAGTTTGATCGTCAGCCCAAAACAACTGACAACTGACAGATGTAAAACTAAATCCTGGGACAGCGTTCTTCTAAGCAAGATTTTAAGGTCTTGGGGTCAAATAAAATCGGTAAAAAGTGAATGCTGTTGATTTCTTTAAAGTAAAACAAAATGGGAACTCTATTCCAGAAAATCCGCCAGTTTTGCCATTCTCGGTAAGGAAAACGCCGAATTAACTTTTCACCCCGGTAAAGATCAAAATCAGTAGCAGTAAATTGAAACCGCAAGGTTACAGCTTGCAACATTAAAAATAATCCTAGCAGCGCGATCGCTCCTCCAATCCAAGGTTGCAACAGCAGTAGAGGAATAGAACCCAGCACCAACACAATAGGGATATTGTAACTTGGCTTGAGTTCCACTGTAGATATGGTATTAGGCGCGGATGAAGTAGTCATAATTTTAGGGAATAGGGAATAGGGAATAGGGGAGAAAATTTTAGATTTTAGATTTTAGATTTTAGATTGGATCTGAAAAAACAATCCAAAATCCAAAATCCAAAATCCAAAATTGAATCACAGTCCAGGATTGAATCCTCCACCTGTTCCTTGAAACATTAACCATGATAGAAAAAAGTTGCTAATAAAGATAATCAGCAGGGCAGTAACAACAGCTGTTGTAGTTGATTGTCCCACACCTTTTGCTCCTCCTGTGGTGGTTAAACCCCAACTGCAACCAATGATGGCGATTAAAATGCCAAAGCAGCCTGCTTTAATCATGGCGCTAACGATGTCCCAAATATCCAAGAAGTTACGGGCTGAGTCTAAAAATACTGTATCTGAGAGGTTATAAATATTGATGGCAACTATTAGTCCCCCACCCATGCCGGTAACTAAGGATAACAAGGTTAAGATAGGCAGCATTAATAAACAAGCCAGGATACGAGGAATAACTAAATAATCAATGGGGTCTGTTTTTAACATTAACAGGGCATCTATTTGTTCTGTAACCCGCATTGTGCCAATTTCAGCGGCAAATGCAGAACCAACTCGCCCAGCTAAAATCACTGCTGTTAGCACTGGTGTCAGTTCTCTGGTTAAGGCTACTGCTAATACTCCCCCAACTAAGTTTCCTGCACCAAAGTTGATAAACTCCCGTGCTACCTGGATTGTAAATACTGCACCCACAAAAACGGCTGTCAATAAGGCAATAAACAAGGAATCTGGACCAACTGCGGCTAGTTGTTCTAAGGTATTACGGCGATGGATTTTGCCTTTCATCAGGTGAACTATCACTTGTCCACCTAAAAAAATCGCTGCTAGTAATCGCTGGGTCCATGCACCTAAACCGGATTTGGATATAGTCTGGCTCAATGTTTTCTATCTAACTCAGTGAATGCTTTAAGAATAGCGAAAGTTATTGGTTTTTTGTGAGGGAATAGGGAATAGGGAATAGGGAATAGGGAATAGGGAATAGGTAATTGGTGATATAATTTTGGATTTTGGATTGTATTTCATGAACTCCAATCTAAAATCTAAAATCTAAAATTTTCTTCCCAGTCCCCAATCCCCAAACATTAACTTAGTTTAAAGATTCTCTCAGAAAATTAAGCTGCTTCTTTTGCTTGATTTAATATATTACGACGTTATTAAACGCCAAAAGTCTTGATATATCAGGTATTTTACCCTTTGGAAGCCATCAAAATAGCCTCATCACTTGAGGGTTATATTAACTTTTCTTTTAATGAAAACTTAAGATTTTTGACAAATTAACTTTTCAGGAGCGATCGCACGTATTGTAGAAATTAACGTACTGCTTCTTGGCTATCATTCACCTTACTCTTGGAGATTGCCTAATCATGAGTCTTTTTACCAACTTTCTCCGATCTTTCTTGCTTACTACTGTTTTCAGTTTCATCGCTCCTATGTTCCTAGTGGGTGGTATATTAATCTGCTTAGGAATTTTTGGATTTGTTCCTGGTTTACAAGGGCTAACTGAAAACATTCCCACTCAGATTTTGCATTTTCTGGCTACTTTTGGTACTGGTAGTCCTATCAATGGCTTATTTGTTATCAGTCTTACTTTCGGTTTTGTAGGTGGGCTTTTTGATATCTATGCTTATTATCGGTATCAAATACTGCGTATTGATTCATAATTAAGTCATAAACATTAATAACGCATCTGTTTCATTTAATGACAATTTACGACTAAATTAACTTTCTTATCAAGAAATCTACTGCTATCCCTGACTTTAACTATATTTTTGGCATAGCTCAATTATTGCTGTGATTTTTTGGAAGTAAGTCTGTGCTGGTCATTAACTAACAGTTGATTAATGACTCTGGTTTGTGCTGTTAAAAAATATGTATATATTAACGACTGTATAATTGGTGTACCTTTACCCACTTAGATTTTGTTTTGGAAATGGTGATTTTTGACAATCACTCAACAAACCAGTACAGAATGTGGTTGAGAATTGGACATTTAAAGAAATATTGCTTTATTAAGAAATATAGCAAACAACACTATAAACCAAATCTAAAAATTTCCTTAAAATTTAAAGAGCTTCATACTTGCTAGATGGAAGTTCTTGACATAGGAGTTAGTAGGAGGTAGTTAGCAGTCAGCTTTTGAAAACTCTTGTCTTGCAAAGATCCCAGAATTTAAGATTGTCATAATTACCCTAACGACTGCTATATATTAAATTTATTAATAACTGATTAGATTACTCATGATCTGGCCGTTTAAACCCAAGTTTCGTAAACAAATTGCTCGGATTGAAATAACTGGTGCGATCGCCAGTGCTACCCGCAAACGGGTATTAGAAGCCCTCAAAACAGTAGAAGAAAAGAAATTTCCCGCTTTACTGCTGCGGATTGATAGCCCTGGAGGTACTGTAGGAGATTCCCAAGAAATATACAGCGCCCTGAAGCAATTGAGCAAAAAAACCAAAATTGTGGCTAGTTTTGGCAATATATCGGCTTCTGGAGGCGTTTATATTGGCATGGGAGCGGAACACATTATGGCTAACCCAGGCACAATTACAGGTAGTATTGGCGTGATTTTGCGGGGAAATAACTTAGAACGTCTGTTAGAAAAAGTAGGTGTTTCCTTTAAGGTGATCAAGTCTGGACCTTATAAAGATATTTTATCTTTTGACAGGGAACTGACAGAACCAGAAGAAAACATCCTGCAAGAATTGATAGATGTCAGCTATCACCAGTTTGTCAAAACAGTAGCTGAAGCTCGTTCCTTGGAGGTAGAAACAGTTAAAAATTTCGCTGATGGGCGCATTTTCACCGGAGAACAAGCCTTAGAATTAGGGGTTGTAGACCGTTTAGGAACAGAAGAAGATGCACGACGGTGGACAGCGGAATTAGTCGGACTTGATCCAGAAAAAACTCCTTGTTATACGCTAGAAGAACGTAAACCATTATTGAGTCGAGTTCTACCAGGTAGTAGTCAGTCGAAATCACAAATTGCGGCTGGCATTGATTGGCTGGAATTTGAAATGTCTACAAGTGGTTTACCCTTGTGGTTATATAGACCGTAGATTAATTGTCAATAGTCACTAGTTACCAGTCTGTGTACTGATGACTAATGACTAGTGACTAATAACTCATGACTAATTCAGGAGGACTTTGGAAGTGGAATGGCAAATGCGGGCAATTCGTGGTGCAACAACCGTTGCCGAAAATAGCGTAGAAGCAATTACAGAAGCGGTGACAGAATTAATTAATGAACTGGAACGACGGAATAAACTAGAACCAACAGAGATTTTGAGTGTTACTTTTTCTGTCACCCGTGACTTAGATGCTATTTTTCCAGCAGCGATCGCCCGCCGTCGTCCTTTATGGGATAGTGTAGCTATGTTGGATGTCCAACAAATGCACGTCGAAGGCAGTTTACAGCGTTGTATTCGCTTTTTAATTCACGCCTATTTGCCAACTTCTGCTCCCGTTCACCACATTTATTTGCGTCAAGCGGCTAAGTTGCGCCCTGACTGGGGTTTACCGCAAACTTTACAAACTTCTCAGCACCCGCTAGAAACTAAAGTTTAAAATATAGCAGAATTTAGGAGTCAGGAGTCAGAAGAATTTTAGATTGGAGGTAAGACTTCAGGAGTCAGAATAATTGTGTGTAGCAGGAATCCACAGAAGGAAGTTTTTTCATCAACAACCAATGACTCAAAAACCCTAATTCGTTCTCAATCCTGTATTCTGTATCCTGAATCCTGACGATTGGAGATGACAAAACAATCCAAAATCCAAAATCCAAAATCCAAAATTCTCTCACCTGTCACCTGTTTCCTGTAACTTTCCATATATGAATAATTTAACAATCAAAATTGAGAAATTATTAGATACTGATTTTGAAGAACTGATCAAAGTTAGTCGAGAAATTTGGTGTACTCACTATCCTGGAGTTATCAGTATTGAACAAATAGAATATATGTTAGATAAAATGTATGCTCTTGAAATAATTGAAAAAGAAATTTATCAGCTAGGAATATTTTACGATAAAGTCGTTAAAGATAATCAAATAGTTGGTTATTTATCTTATGGTGCGGAAGTCAAGGATAATATTAATAATATTAATTATTTGAAATTACATAAATGTTATTTATTACCTGCACTGCATGGGTTTGGTTATGGACAAATAATCTTATCTCATGTTTGTCAAAAAGCCAAAGAAATGAATTTGCAGAAAATCATACTCAATGTTAATAAAAGAAATGAAAAAGGAATTACAGCTTATACTCGATTTGGGTTTAAGATTATTGAGAGTAAGGTAATAGATTTTGGTGGTGGGTTTGTGATGGATGATTATATTATGGGTTATGAAATTTAAGAGATAGGAAATAAACAATAATTCAGAGGATGTTTTTATAAAATACAACTATTGGTTGCATTGTCTATCCTCATGCACCAAATCATCTATAATGGTTTTTTAATAACCAAAGTTTTAGCTATTTTATCATGTAAACCTTGCCTTTTCTCCGTAAACCCAGCCATAATGAAACCTATCAGTAGAATTAAACCAGAAAGACTTTTACTCCAAAATCTTACATTAGCTTCACCAAATGTTAAACGCTTCTGAGAGATATTCTTAACATTAAGACCGAAAATAATTTTACCCAAAGTTGCTTGCATATGAGAACTTTCAAACCAAGTAAAATATAGCCATTTGCTAATAAAACCAAAGGTAGGTATGATAAAAGCAAATAAAGGTTCTGTCGGATCATTGAAAGAGTTAATAAATAATATAGTAGCAAATATTTCTCCGAAAACTCCTCCTAATGTAGTTAGTGATGTAAATATTAAAGAATATCCAAAAGCTCCAACATAATTAATAGTATAATCTGGTAACAAAGGAAAAAGGTTAAAAAATATTTTCCACCATAGGGATATAGTAATAGTTAAAATAAAAATGTCTGTACAGTAAGCTAATAAACGCAACCAGAAACTTCCATAGTTCAAATTACTTGTTTTATGGTTACTACTGGGAACTTCATTCCCTGAATTTTCCAATTTAAAAGAACCATCAATTACACTAATACAAGTTAAGATTTCCTGTGTATCTTTCGGACGATTTCCCGGAAATGGCGACATTAAATAATCAATAAAATCTCCTAAACCTGGAGAAATACCAACAGCATAATTTCGCCAATTTAACTTTCCATTTCGTGCATCTTCATTAAATTTATCAAGAGACTTACCTGTTAACAAATAAACAAAAGTTCGCCCCAAAGCAAAAAAATCTGATTGCGGAACAGCTTTACCATTTACTTGTTCCGATGGTGTATAACCCGCAGAAATAATTCCTGTAACTTGCTGTCCTGCTACTTTTTGCATGAAAGTTTGTGTAACTTCCCGCGCTGTCCCAAAATCAATTAATACTAACTGCCCATCTGGGCGTAACATAATATTAGGTGGCTTAATATCTCGATGAAAATAATTTTGTTGATGGACTTGTTGTAAAATTTCAACTATCTGTTTCAACCATCTTACAGCAGCACGTTCACCGATGGGTTGATGGTTACGTTGAATCATGTATTCTTCTAAGTTCATTCCCTCAATTTTTTCCATCACCAAACAATGCAGGGGTTCTTTACTATCTCTAGGAGAATAAATAAAGTAACCATCTGATTCAACTTTCGGAATACCGGGATGGTTGAGTCGTTTTAAAACTTCCGCTTCTTGCTGAAATAGTTCCACTGCTTTAGGAACTGTATTAAACAGAACCTTGAGAACTTTCTTTGTACCAGAGTCTTCCACTTCATAGGTTTTACCGAAACCACCACCACCCAAAGGACGAATGACTCGATAACACCCCTCTAAAAGTAACTCAGAACCACAAGCGTGACAAAATAAGGGTTGTTTGGGGTTTTGCGGTTTGGGACAGTTAGGATTGATACAGTAACTCATGCACTGCTACAGGATAGGTTTTTGATACTTACCAATTATAAGCATATAGTAATCCTATCTGATGTGTAAACTATGATTTCAATTCCTATAATATTTCCAACTTCGTCATAGTCTAAAATGATTCCTGGTTTTTCTTCATCACTTTCTTCAATTTCTGCATTACTTAAAGATAATTCTTAAAACGTCAACTTCTGAGTCATAAGTAATTTTCATGATTCGCTCCAGTATTTCTCAATTTTGCTAGTTCTGTAAAAAGCTTCTAAGCTATCATTAATCTCTTTCGTAGCTATTTTCTGTTAGTGTCTATTGAGTTGGGCGGAAATAATTCATAAAAGTTTATTAATGCTCTCGATAAACATTGTAAATTTGGATTTTAATTTAAGATTACTTTTTACCACCCATAAAAATAAATATACTGTAGCGACTATGCCAAAACGCATACTTGTAGAAGTAAATAGTTGGTTTAAACGTGATAGAATTGTCCGTAATTTAGAACTTTTCCAAGATATTATTGTTATTTCTCTTTGCGTAGGTTTATTTTGTGTGATGCTAATTCGATTAGGAGATATGTTTATCTCCTTTTTGCATCCATTAGATTTGCGGGAAGTAACATCTGATATTTTGTTTATCTTGATACTTGTGGAATTATTTAGGCTTTTGGTTGATTATCTGCAAGAACATAGTATTTCTGTAGGTGCTGCCGTAGAAATTACTATTGTTTCAGCATTAAGAGAAATTATTTTACGTGGTGTTTTAGAAATTCCCCGTGACCAAATTTTTGGAATTTCTGTATTTTTGTTGGTACTAGCGGGAATTTTCATTGCTAGTCCTTGGATAAATAAGTTATTTGGAAACGTCAACATTAGTGAAAAATGAGTGAAGATTAAGGATTTTATTGACTTTAAAAGTGAAGATCAAGGATGTCATTTACTTTAAATAATTAGGGCGGGCAAGATGCCCACCCCACAAGATTTGATTGAGAAATACAGGAATTTAATTTCAGCAACCCCTGAGTATTCAGCCGTGAGTAATCAGCTATTATCTGGGATTTATAAGCCCCCTCAAAATCCTGAAAAATTAGCCTAAAAAGGAGTTTTAGCTGACTGCTGATAGCTGAATGCTTACAACAATAGTTAAGGCAGAATAAACCCATATTTTTTGAATACAGCTTTAGCTTTATCACTAGCTAAAAACTGAGAAAAATTCTTAGCTGTATCAACATTTTTACTGCGTTTGAGTATGGCTAAAGGATAAATAATTGGAGAATGATATTTTTCGTCAGCCGCAACTACAACTTTGACTTTATTGGAAATTCTCGCATCAGTTACATAAACTAAACCCGCATCAGTATTTCCGCTTTCTACAGATGCTAAAACTTGACGCACGTTATTAGCAATGACGGTACGACTACCAGGAACTAAAAGATTTTTCTGTTCTAAAGCATCTACTTGTTTTTTGGCCGCAGATATAAAAACATCCACTGGCGCACCTTGTTCTATTTGTCGTTGCAAAGCACCAGAAGCACCAAAGTTATAAGTAATGCTAACGTTTGGCTGACTTTGTTGGTATAGAGGTTTAATTTCTGCCAATACATCTTTCATGCTTGCAGCCGCAGATACCAGTAAGTTGGTATTAGACTGTGCTACTACAGGGGTGGAAGTGAGGCTTCGTAAGCCAATTGCTATCAGCATTGTGGTTAATGCTGTAGTAATTAATATCATTAATCGTCTTCTTTTCAGGGAGACAAGGGTTTTTACAAAATTGACATTCATAATAATTGATACTCAGTAGGGTATTGACGATTTTACCAAATGTTTACCATGTAAGTTGGTAAATATTTACATAACTGTTATCAGTTATCAGGAGTTCAATGAGTTCAATGAGTTAGAAATAGGACTTAGCAAAAACTCTCCCAAACTTCTATTCCTCTGTGTTCTTTGTGGCTGGAGTGGTTAATTCTTTTGTGACTTGTGCGTAAATCCTAGAGTTTTTTATTAGTTGTTACTCTCAGATTTATGGTCATGGTACGATGGCACAGAAACTAACCGCACTCAGGCGATCGCTTTTGGTAGAGGTTTACAAGCTGTAAATATTTTACGTAATAACGCTGAAGATTTAACCCGTGGTGTAGACTTTTTTCCCCAGGGTTGGCATCATGAGCATTTGCAAAAATACGCACGTCGTAATCTGGCTTTGGCTGATATTTATACTAACTCTCTACCGCCAGGACCTGCTTTGCAATTCTGTCAAATTCCTTTGGCATTAGCTCACGGTACACTGGAGGCGTTAGCCAATGGTAAAGAAAAACTCAGCCGTAGTGATGTTTATGCTTTAATTGAAAATTTCCTGGATGTCAATGTCATAGCTGGTTAAATTGGCAGCATCCCAATTTTGAAAAAATAACCGCCACTACACCAAAAACTCTCTGAAACCCTCTTACCTTTGTGTACTTTGTGTCCTTTGCGGTTCAATCAAAAAAATAAACTTACACATTTGGGATGCTCCCGTTAAATTTAATCAACTTTTTATCAATTGATAATTGACAATTGTCAATTGTCAATTATCAATTATTGAAAAGCATTTCCCGCACCAAAGCAGCCAACTTATCAGCACTATCGGGAGTTGCGATCGCTTTTGCTTTCTCTCCCATCTTTGTTAAATCTGCTGGAGATTGCAACAAATCTAAAACCTGCTTTTGCAAAATTTCCGCTGTCAACTCAGACTGCTGAAAACTCAACGCCGCACCAACTTCAGTAAACACCGCTGCATTAAAAGATTGATGATTTTCCGCTGCAAAAGGATAGGGAATTAAAATTGCTGGAGTACCACACACCGCCAACTCAGCTAAACTCCCCGCACCAGAACGACTAATAGCTAAATTAGCTCGTCGTAACAAAGCCGCCATATTATCGTAAAATGGTAATGATATATACTGGGAATGTTGCAGACTATCCGCCTCTGGATCTCGATCGCCTGTTAAATGTACAATATAAGCACCAACTTCAAACCAAGCCGGAGCAGACTGGCGCACCAACTGATTCACCGCTACCGCACCTTGACTACCGCCAAAAACCACAATTAAAGGCGCACCATCAGGGATAGGTAAATCTAAACTTTCTGCAATTTCCTGAGCCAAAAATTGCGATCGCACAGGAGTACCCACACAGACAGTTTTAACACCAGGCGAATACTTAGCAGCCACATCAAAACCCACAGCCACCGCACTGCACCAAGGTCCAAAAAATCGTGTCACCTTACCAGGTAAAGCATTAGATTCATGAAAAACCACAGGTAAACCCAAAGAACGAGCAGCAATCACCGCAGGACCAGCAATATAACCGCCAGTAGTAAATAATCCGTGGAAATTTCCTTGTTTAAGAATGCGTCTCACCTGTAAAATTCCACCAATGAGTTTAAACAAGATACCCACAGAGGCAAGACTTAAACCCTGTTGAAACCCTTCCACAGCGATAGTATGCAAAGGATATTGGCTAGGTACAAGCTGAGTTTCCAGTCTATTGGGGACACCAAGCCATTCAATTTCATATTCTTGTAATTTATCAGCTAATGCGATCGCCGGAAACAAATGTCCACCAGTCCCACTAGCAGCTATGAGTAATTTTAACCGTGCGTTTGGCATTGAAACCTATATTTCCTAAAACCATCGAAATATATCATAGTTATGCAATTAATTTACCCGGAGTCATCCGAATTAACAAAACTGCAAAAACCTTGATTAGCATAGTGATAGCTGTCACCACTACTGACAACCATTTAACAATGAAACCGCCTTCCTTTTAACATATCCATTACAATCAAGGTAGCGCCAAACATTCTACTTCATGCGGTTGTTGATAAATACAGCAGATTACATATCAATGAGGTACAGAATATCATTTGAAACTTAGACATAAATAGGGGATGCTGAATAAATGTAAAACCTAGATAAATCAAGGGATTGAGGACGATTAAAATTAAAATTTCGCATGGTTTTAGGTACTGTGAGCTTAAAAAAGCTTGCACTTTGTAAGTGTTTGCAGAATTTCAAAATCAAAAAAAACTCCTGACTCCTGACTCCTGACTCCTGCTGTAAATTCCTGAATTTTGTGAGTAAATCAGTAAACTATAATCAATGACTAATATTATTGCTTTATTAATGAACCACAACAAAACATTAACTGGCAGTATTTCCCTGTTGTCCTGCCTACTGACACTGAATTTAACCAGTAATGGGCAAATTGCTCAAGCTGCTCAACCGGAAAATGTACCCCCAGCACTAAAAAACCTCCTCACACAAATTGACACAGCCTCTAGTCGGGGTGATATTAAAGGCGTAATGCAATTTTACAGCCCCAAATTCACTCATGGCGATGGATTAAACCGCCAAACAATGGAACAAGCTTTAAAATCTTTCTGGCAGCGATATCCTCAACTACGATACAGTACAAGGCTACAATCTTGGAAAAAAGAAGGTAACACCATCATTGCAGAAACAGTCACCACAATCACAGGTTTACCATCTTCTAACAGTAATAATCTAGCTCTCAATGCTACCATTACATCCCGTCAGCGCATTGCAGGTACAAAAATTCTGCACCAAGAGATTTTATCCGAACGCACCCAGCTTACCTCCGGCAACAAACCACCCCAAGTAGAAATTAAATTACCACAACAGGTAAAAGTTGGTCAGAAATATAGCTTTGATGCTATTGTCCAAGAACCATTAGGTAATGATTTCCTATTGGGAAGTGCTATGGAAGAAACCATCCAACCCAGCAAATATCTCAACCCCACACCAGTAAATTTAGAGTTACTCTCTGCTGGAGGACTATTTAAAACCGGAACTGCACCATCTACCCCTGGACAACAATGGATTTCTGCGGTCATCCTGCGTAATGATGGCATGACAATGATTACTCAGCGTCTCAAAGTTGTGAAAAAATAGGATTGGTGATTGGGGAAGAGGTGATTGGTGATTGGGGAGAATAAGATACTGCTTCTTGCCTTCTGCCTTCGTTAAGACAATTTTGCCCTTCACCTTTCTCCAATAACCTCAGCCAGCAACAAGTCCAAAGTCCTATTTAGGGGTTGCTGAATAAACATGAAAAGATTACAGGTAAAGGGTTTAAGCCGTTTTCAGGTAAAAAAAGTGCCAGCTTTTACGGGGTGGAAACTTAAAAACCTTGCATTTGATTCCTACTCAAAGGAAAAATCGTTCCTATCCAACTCTTGAAACTGTCACCTGTCATCACGACAAGACTTTCTCAGCAACCCCTATTTACAGCAGTTTCGACGTAAATGAGGTACAAATTTACATCACAAAGCCTGAGACAAAAAGGATTTCCAAGCTGATAGCTGACTGCTGATAGCTGAAAGCTGCTGTAAGATATTTTTCTGGTCAAAATTTGTTTGATTAAAGTAGTTAAAAAAAAACAAAATGCAAGGAGTAGAGACTAGAGAAAAATCAAAAGGATTACCGATTCGTTATTTAAGACATGACCAAGCTTAAACTATTACCGTCCATCAGGATTCCATTTTTCCAGAGCTATGTATTCGTTCTGCACCAAATCTAAAGGTTGGATGACACCAGTAGAACTGGAAACTTTAAACCAATAAACCGGACTGGTAGTTTTATCTGGATGATTTTCAAACACTCTCACTATATAAAAAGGTCTATCGGTAGTAGGAGAACTTTCAACAAGTGCGGACAAACGAATACTGCCTTTAGAAAGACTTTCAATCTCTTTGGCTTTGCGTTGTACTTGTGGCAGATTCCAGACAGAATTGAAGGCTGTTTGTTTGTCTATTGTGATAATGTGAGCAGTAACTTTGACAACGGCTGTTTTTTTTGCTTTTGCTGACTCTACAGATGGTGAATCAAGTACACTTTGGTCATGATAATTGTGATAAAGATTATTGATTGTCAATCCTCCTATCAACCCGGTTATAAATACAGCAATTAACTGGTAATAGGTGTATTTTTTGTCCGGGTAATAGCTGACTTTTTTTTGAGGGTAATAGGTGTATTGTTTGTCAGGGTAATAGCTAAATTTTTTCCTATGAAAATAGGCTAATTGACTTTGAGGAGAATAGGTTAATTGTTTTTTCGTGTTACCTCTAAGCATAGAGATGCACCTCCGTAATTGTGTAATTTTTATTCCTGTTTAACTATGATACCAGGGGTTGTACCCCCTATGTCTAGTCCTGACAAGAATACAGATTTTGTTGTACTTAGACTGCTGGAATTTACGGCATAAAGTTTTAACCTTTTCTCTAGCTACAGGAGGATAAACCTTGGTGATCCCCACTCATACCATCCTATAGCTAATCTGAAATTTGTGGGTGAAAGTCCTGATACAGACAGCAATGCTCCCCACTGATATCTTCTCCAGTTGCAGACTTCAAAGGCAAAATTTTTTTTGTCTCATACCTCTGAATCTATTAAAATCTATGGTGAATTGGGTCTAAACTCTAAAAAACACCTATTACCTGTGACTATGACTAAACAAACCAATATAATGATCGTTTTCGATATTGATGGTGTAATTCGTGATGTTAGCGGTTCTTATCGTCGCGCTTTAGCAGATACTGTAGAGCATTTTACTCATCAAGCTTATCGTCCCACAGATGTAGATATTGATCATCTCAAATCTGAGGGAATTTGGAATAATGATTGGGAAGGTTCTCAAGAATTAATTTACCGTTACTTTGTTAGTCAGGGAAAAAATAGAGAAGAATTAGCATTAAATTATGAAGATATAGTTGTCTATTTTCAATCTCGTTATCGCGGAACAGATCCGGTAAATTGGAATGGTTATATTTGTAATGAACCTTTATTATTACAAGCTAGTTATTTAGAAACACTAACACAAGTGGGTATTGGTTGGGGATTTTTTAGTGGTGCTACTCGCGGTTCTGCAAGTTATATTTTAGAACGACGTTTGGGTTTAAAATCTCCGGTTTTAATTGCGATGGAAGATGCACCGGGTAAACCAGATCCGACAGGATTATTTGCAACGATTGATTTATTAGAAAATGGTGCTGAGAAAAAACAAACTGTGATTTATGTGGGTGATACGGTTGCAGATATGCACACGGTAGAAAAAGCTAGAAGTTTAGATAATTCTCGTACTTGGGTGGGTGTGGGAGTTTTACCACCTCATGTTCAAACTACTGGTGAACGTCGGGATGCTTATACTGAGACTTTGATTAATGCAGGTGCAAAGGTAGTATTTAGTAATGTGCAGGAATTGACACCGGAGGAAATTTTGGGGTGGGAAATATTTGCAAAGTAGTTGTGAAATAGGGTTTTTAGGTGCGTTAGCATAGCTTACGCACACACTTTTTTTAGGCTAAATTTTTTGGTTCTACCGTACTTGTTATGCTAAATTACCAGTCTGAAAGAGGGAACTCTTAACAGGGAACAGGGAACAGGGTAAAGAGGCAATTTTTGTAAAAATATCCAATATCTGTAGCTTATGTCTTATGTATATTAAGCCTTCCGCAGTTTTTTGAGATTGATTTTGCATACTATGTACTGAAGAACCAATTTTTTAAGCTAAGATAAAATCTTCATCCCATTGTTTAGCGACTTTATCCCAACCAAAGGAATCTCTCAAAGATAACGCTTCTTGTCTGAGAGTTTCCTGTTTTTCGGGATTTTTTAATAAGTCTATGACTGCTGCCACAAAAGTATTATTAGTTTCCTCATCTCCCGTAAATCCAGGTATTCTAATTCCTGATTTCACAGTTTCATTTAAACCAGCAAAAGTTGTCACTACAGGAACACAACCGGCAGCTTGCGCTTTCCAAGCACTTATACAAAAGGTTTCCGGTGTATGACAAGGATAAACCCAAATACCCGATTGAAATAATTCCTTGATTAGTTGTTTATGTCCAATTCTGCCATGTTCATAAACATTTTTTTTCTGGAAAAGTGACAATAATTTTTGCTTTTGTGCAGGTAAATTTGGAAGCTTATGAATTAATAGTGAATTAATTAAAGCATCAACAACTTGCCAACCATAGAAAAGATGAAGTTCAGCATCAAGAACTTCTGTTAATACTAGATCCCATTGATTGAGTAAATGTTCAATACCCCTTGTATAATCACTGATATAAATTAATCTTTTAGGATTTCTCTTAATTCCTGTTAAGTTAAAATCATCTAAATTAATACCATTGGTTGTTAAAAATATCTTATCTTCTGGTATCCAATCTGGTAACATCGCTTTATGGAAGTTGGATAGCATAAACAGCTTATCAAAACTTCTGAGAAATTCTGCACGTTGGGATTCTGCAATCTCTGGAAATAATTTCGGGTTATCGTGCATCCAAATTGCAGTTTTTTTAGCCTTGATTTTCATTTGCATCGGTTGAGTCCATGCACGATGACAAATGAAGACATTAAAATTATCTTCTGGGTTGAATTTATCAACAGAATTATAAACTACTCCGTTATATTCTCCTTCCATGTCACCGCATCTGTTAAATACTGTGACTTGATAGCCTAACTTTGTTAATTCTTGACTTAAATAAATTATCGCTTCTTCACTTCCTCCTATACCTTGATTAATTGAAATAGGAGACCAATTTTCTAGATGAAAGGGAAAATTGGAATAAATTACTATTGAGTTATTGTCCCAATCCATATTGTTTATCTGTTGCTCAAATGACATTAATATGATTGTATATTAAAACCTAAAATCTGATTTAGATTCTCGTACATTTAATTAATTCAAATTACTTATTTGAATTTTCAAAAGTTAAAAATTATTTGGTGCATGAATTATGTAAGATATGAATAACATAATCAGCAAATTTATTTGCTGTTTGATCACTTATGACAGGATCTACATAAACAAAGCTGAAAAATATCTGATCATTTAATGTAACAACTCCCAACCAAAAACAATCACCACCAAGATGTTGACCTGTAGCAAAATATAAGTCTTTGATTTTTATTTGCTCTTGTTTATATTCAAATTGGAATTTACCTCTATTGGAAATTGCAAAAGCATTGTTTCTTCCCATTTTGTCCTCTTTGCTAATTACAGATTTAGCCATCAACTCTCTATCAGGACTGCGAAATCTGTTCTGTTTTAGCAAATTTAATGGTATACCACTAATCAAAGAATTATGTATTTTTGATTTACATTCTCTGGCTAAATCCCAAAAAGATGTATTTTTACCAACTAGCTGATTAAAGCCAAGCACAGAGATAAAACAACCTAAATTTTGGGTATTAATCTCAGGTTGACAAGATTTTCTTAAATTTACAGGCAACCCGTAAGATAAATTGATATGTTCTTTTGCATTGAGTAATTTTCTAAAAGCAAATAACATTGCTGCACAAATAGCACCATGAACAGTGGTTTCCTCTTGTTTACATTTGGTAATTAGCATCTTAGTCATATCTTGACTCAGGTTTCGTGGCAAGATTTTACTAAACCGTTCATTTGCAGATGCTTTACCTTCAATAATTAATTGTGGTTCGAGGTTAATTTGTTCATTAACTGAAGTTTTTGTAATTTCTGCTTCTGGGATAAGGTCATAATTAACTAGGTTTTCTATAGCTGGCATTAATTCCAGTGATTCTACCTGTGGTATATTTTCACCAGCTACAATTTTTTGACAATAAAGCAGTAAGTCATTAATAAACTGCATACAGGATATCCCATCAACAATACCATGATGGAATGTGATAATCATTTGACAGGTAGTTTGATTTTCTGGAGAATACAACAGAGTTAGACGACAAAGAGGAATTTTACCTGGAGGAAATTTTGTATGTAGTTCTTTCTCTGCTATTTTCCATCCTTCGTTTTCATGTTTTTGATAAATCACTTGTAGGGGAATTTCTGTTATTCCCTCAGATTGAAAATACATCCCATCTTCAGTTTCCACAATATAAACTTGCAGCATGGGATGACGTTTTTGAACTAATTTAAGTGCTTGTTGAACAATCTCAGGCTTTACATCTCCTTCTATTTCCGCAATATTTACAATTAGTCCACTCCCTAACTCGTGGCCTAGTTCCATCCACTTTTCAACTAAACCCAGTTTTCTAGAGATTGATTTCATAAATTATTTGACTTGATTTTTTTGTTGTTCAACAAGCACTATGATAAATTAAATTTTCTATTTCAAAACAGGCTTCCCTGTAGAAATAGCCTGTTCTACAATATCAACCGCTCGCTTTACTCCTCCCGCTTTTTGAATTGCAGCTTGCAACCTCAAAGCATTCTTTTTATATGATTCTTCCGTGAGAACTTTTGTAATTGCTTTCCGCAAATTATTCACATTCACTTTCTTCACAGGAATAGCTTCCCCACATCCTGACCAAACTATCCGGGAAGCTACTCCTGGTTGATCATTAGCAATGGGAATTGCTACCATTGGCACACCATTTGTTAAACATTCCAATGTAGTATTTAGTCCTGCATGAGTAATGGTGAGATTGGCTTTTTCTAATAGTTGTAACTGGGGTGCATAACGCACTACTAAAGGATTTCCTGGTAGTCCTTGGAGAACTTGAGGATCGGCTGAACCACCTAAAGAAATAACTAATTGTGCATCTAAATCCTTGCAAGCTTCGGCAATAGTTTGAAAAACTGGTAATAAACGATTTTGCAAAGTTCCCAATGAGGCATAAATTAATGGTTGTCCGGTTAATTTATCAAAGGGAAAATCAACAACTTCTCGACCTGTAGAATTATGATATGGTCCTGTAAAATGAAACCATTGGGGTAACTCTTTTCTGGGAAATTCTAATTCTGCTGGTTGTTGACTAATTTGCGCTAATGGAGAATAACGATTATTAACTTGAGAATATGCAGGTAAATTGTTTTCTTGACGATAGCTATCTATTAATTCTGTAATCGGTTGAGTTGCTTTATTTAATAATTTATAACCTAATTTATTACGAAGTATTCCCCACCATGTTGGGTTATAATTCCAATTTGTCATAAATGGTGGAACACCGGGTTCTCGATTTAAAACTACTGCACTACAAATAGTAATAAAAGGCATCCCACAAATTTCAGAAATAGTACCACCTTCTGCAAAAGTCTGATCTATTAATAGTGCTTCTATACCTGCATCTTTGACAATTTTGGGGATGTCTCTGAGTTTGATGTTGATTTGTTCTGTAAAGAGTTTGATTGTGTATTTTAAGGCTTCCTGTCCACTTAATTCACCTAATTTAGCCAAAGCTTCTGCTGTTGAACCTGGGGGACATTCTGTTTCACCCATGACTTGAAATTCTAAACCTGCTGCTTGTGCTTTGGGTTGTGCATCAGGAACACCTATCAGGGTAACACGGTGGCCACGTTGTTGTAATTCTTTGCCTAATGGTAACATGGTGTTCCAATGGCCAGTGGATGCCGGGCAAATTAAGCCGTAATGAGTCATGTTATAGTCTTTTGGTAAATTACAATGTTTTATACCAGAAAACAGCACCACAAGTCAAAAATATAGCTATTTTCTATAAGAAATCCTGTTACTAATTTGAAAACTTTATAAAACTTATGTTTAATGAGCAAAAACATGACTATATTAAAAATAATTATTGGCTGTTCAAGAATAAGGATATTATCAATTATGGCTATTATTAGTCTCATAGCTGCTATTTCCGAAGATCGTATTTTAGCTGATTCCAAAAAAGAACACATTCGTGGGGGTATTCCTTGGGATATTCCTAGTGATATACGTTCTTTTAAAGAAATTACCTGGCGACATCCTGTAATTATGGGTCGTAAAACCTATGCGACTTTTAATCACCCATTGCCAAATCGTACTAATATTATTGTGACTAGAAATATTGATTATCAAGCTCCTGGATGTTTGGTTTTCCATTCTCTATATGAGGCAATTCAATGGAGTAAAATGAGTGAAACAGAAGAGATATTTATTGCTGGTGGAGAACAAATTTATACTCAGGCTATGGAATTTGCTAATAAGCTATATTTGACAATTGTGGAAGGTAGTTTTGAGGGTGATATATATTTTCCTGAATTTAGCAACTTTGGCAAATTAACCAAAGAAGAAAAATTACAGGAAAATGGTTTTAGGTTTAAATTTGTGGAAATTGAAAGATGTTAATTTTAGGTAATTTTTGGGGCGATCGCTTTCATCTTCAGCTATCGCCATGATGATTACTGTAAGTGCAAAAACTTATCTAATGCTGCTATTAAACTAGGAGGCCAACGGCGAATATTTGTTACCCAATTAATATCTTTATACCGTGTATCTAGTCCATAAGCTGCTACCCAGTTGCTTTCTGCTTCTCCTTTGTTACCACCTACCCAATAAGCAGCGGTTAAAGCAGCACGCATATCTGCAAATTTAGGATATTTACGGACTATATTCCGCATTTCTCGGATAGCTGTATTTATTTCACCTGTTTCATACAAAGCTAGGGCATAATTAGCACGAGCAAAAGCAAAATTGGGAGCTATTTCTGTGGCTTTTTGATAGTCAGCGATCGCCTCTTCCCATTGTCCTAAACCTGCTGTGGCATTACCACGGTTATTATAGGCCATTGCATCGTTTGGATCTAATTCTAAAACGTGATTATAGTCGGCGATCGCTTCTTCCCATCTACCCAAACCTTCTAATGCTGCACCGCGATTTAAATAAGGATCTGTGACATTAGGTGCTAATTCAATGGCTTTGTTATAATCTTCTAATGCAGCCTGTAATTTATTCTGACTTACCCGCGAATTACCGCGATTACTCCATATTGCAGGATTAGTAGGGAATTTTTCCAGAATTTCTGTCCAATATTTTTCCGCTGTCGCAAAATCACCTTGATTTGTAGCTGCAAAGGCTTTATTTGCTAACTCATCCCCTAATTGTAGCTCTTCTGCGGTAATAGTTTGGGTTTGTGCGATCGCTGGTGTACAAAAACCAAAGGTCAGTAATAAACTCAGAAAAATGCAGATTAATTTAATCATTTAACTCTCTGTTGTGTGCAACAAAATTAATGATATAGCAGATAACAACTAATATCAATTCACAAAAATCCTGTTAAGGAAGGGCTTGATATGGTTGAACCGCAAAGGGCGCATTGGTGTAATCTGGCTATTGAGATTTGTGCTTTTCCGTAGATATTTGAACCTCTTTGTTTATGACTGTTCAAATATTACATTCTTGCTAATTTAGATTCATACTTTTGATAACTTTTTACTCGATTCAATATTTCTCCTGTGGATAATGTGGCTAGATGATTTATTCCTCAAACAACATTTGTTAGGGTTGATGAAAATATTAATTGATTCACCTTTACCACAGAAATTTGAGGTTTTAGACTGGTGTTTTAAGATTGTTTTAGTTTTTAATCAACTAAATTTTCACTTTTTGGCTTAAAGCAATCCAA
The DNA here is from genome assembly GCF_015207205.1 of Sphaerospermopsis sp. LEGE 08334. Taxonomy (NCBI): domain Bacteria; kingdom Bacillati; phylum Cyanobacteriota; class Cyanophyceae; order Nostocales; family Aphanizomenonaceae; genus Sphaerospermopsis; species Sphaerospermopsis sp. LEGE 08334. Next base: position 109,801 of record NZ_JADEXH010000011.1, read on the forward strand.
AATCCAAAATCTAAAATCTAAAATTGATTATTTGCGTGTCGCAATACCTAATTTCACACCTTCTACCTGTCGCACTTGATCCATTACTGCTACTACTTGTCCGTGATTCACAGCTTCATCTGCATTAAGTATTACCATCAAAGGTTGTGATGGTTCTGCTTTTGCTCTCACTTGGTTTGCTAACTGCTCTAAACTAACAGCTTCTTTATTCAAAAAAATCTCTCCAGTTTTATTGATTGTCACTGTCACCTGAGCAGGGCGATCATTCTTTGCTGTTGTTGCTTGTGGTAAATTTACTGGTAAACCTTCGGAGCGAGTAAGATACAAAGTTGACATGATAAAAAATGTCAAAATCGCAAATATCACATCAATCATTGGCACAATATTAATCTGTGCAGGGATATCTGGATCATCTTGTAGGCGCATAGGTTTTTTCTCCTCGTTCGTAGCGACGACGGTACAGCAGTTCTAATTCTCCTCCATATTCTTGAATCAAAGCAATTTGCCGTTGATACAGTCCCCGGAATGTGTTAGAAAACAAAAGCGTAAAAATTGCTACAACTAAGCCCGTAGCAGTAGAAACTAAGGCTTCACTAATACCACCAGTCACATTGGAAGTTTGTGATCCCCCTACATTACCAATATCCAAGGAAGCAAAAGAACCAATTAAGCCTAATACAGTTCCCAGTAATCCCAACAGGGGTGCAAGGGTAATAATAGTATCAAAAACTGTGTTAAATCTTTTCAGTAAAGGAATTTCTGCTTGAGCTTCGCTTTCTAAAGCTAAACGAAACTCTTCTGGATTAGGTTCTTCTAGTTCCAAAGCTGTCAAAAAGATCCGGGAAATCGGTAAATCTACATTCTTCCTCAATGTATCAATGGTACTAACCACATTGTTTTGACGATACAGACTCAATACTTCTCTGACTACTCGGTGCTGACGGTTGCTAATTTTGATCCAAAACCTGACTCTTTCAATAATTAGCCCTACAGCTACAACTGAAGAAAGTAGTAGTGGCCACATCACCACACCACCTGCTATAAACAGATTTTTGATATCCATGTCCGATTTTCAAGCCTTGGGGTGAAATTTACTGACTAGTTCAGCCAGTATACCTGATCGATGTTCTCCCAGGGGAGTGCCGTTAATAGACCTCTCCTGTAATTAAATGTGCATAACCTGAAACCCTTGTAGGGACAATTCATGAATTGTTCCTACATTCATTTTTGGAGATGTCTAATCATTAACCGATTTCAAAGCAAAGATAACTGCTCATTGTTAGGTGGTTTAAAACCCATGTGTTGATATGCAGCTTTTGTGGCTACTCTACCGCGAGGAGTCCGGCTTAAATAACCAATTTGCATTAAATAGGGTTCATAAACTTCTTCTATGGTTTGGGTGTCTTCTCCTGTCGCTGCGGCTAAAGTCTCTATTCCCACTGGACCACCATTAAAGTTTTCAATTATCACACTTAACATTTTTCTATCTGTCCAATCTAACCCACAAGGATCAACTTGGAATAGTTGTAATGCTTCTGCGGCAATCGGTTGGTCAATTTCTGTAAATGATTTTACTTCCGCGTAATCACGGACTCGTTTTAGTAATCTATTGGCAATTCTTGGTGTTCCCCGTGAACGTTTAGCGATTTCTGTAGCGCCTTCAGCGTTAACAGGAGTTTGTAATAATTCTGCACTGCGAAGGACAATTTTACTGAGTTCGTCAACTTCGTAAAATCGCAATTTTTGGATTAAACCAAAGCGATCGCGCAAAGGTGAAGTTAACGCACCGACGCGGGTTGTCGCTCCCACCAAGGTAAATTTAGATAAGGGTATACTTCTGATTCTGGCACTCGAACCTTTACCCACAGTAATATCTAAACGATAATCTTCCATTGCTGGATACAAAATTTCTTCCGTCATCCGGGAAAGCCGATGGATTTCATCAATAAACAGCACATCACCCGGTTTGAGATTTACCAATATACCGACTATATCCCTTGGTCTTTCCAAAGCAGGGGCGCTAGTAATTTTATAATTTACCCCCATTTCCGCAGCTAAAATCATCGCCATTGTGGTTTTACCCAAACCGGGCGGACCATACAGCAACAGGTGATCCATCACTTCACCCCTAGATTTAGCTGCTTTAATGGCAATATCTAATACATCCTTTAAATCTTTCTGCCCGATGTAATCTGCAAAACGTTGGGGGCGAATACTCTCTTCCTGTTTACCTTCTTCTTCAATCGTCGCTTCCGGTTGCAGTATATTTTCCTGGGGAGGCGCTTTTTGGGTAGAAGCTTTAGGCGACTCTCGGCGCTGTTGTGGCTGTCCGTTGGGTTCTGGAGGCTGTTTTTTTGAGGAGATTATGGCCATAATTCAGCTATCTTAACTTAGGGACTGGGGATTGGGGATTGGGGATTGGTGACTGGGAAGAAAGCAGGGGAAGCAGGGGAAGCAGGGGAAGCAGGGGGAGAATATTAACTCTTGCCTCTTGCCTTTTGCCTTCTGTCACCTGTCACCTCTTCACTGTCACCTAATTCCCCAATTACCTTTACAATTTAAATTCCGAACAATTACTAAAGATAGAGAAATCACTATGTTATCTAAAAGAATTTTACCTTGTTTAGATGTCAAGGCGGGACGAGTTGTTAAAGGAGTTAACTTTGTAGACCTCAAGGACGCGGGTGATCCAGTAGAACTAGCCAAAGTTTATAACGAAGCCGGTGCTGATGAGTTAGTGTTTCTGGATATTACAGCTACTCATGAAGACCGGGACACGATTATTGATGTGGTTTACCGGACTGCTGAACAGGTCTTTATTCCGCTGACTGTGGGGGGTGGAATTCAAACCTTAGAAAATGTTAAAGGTTTGTTACGAGCCGGGGCTGATAAGGTTAGTATTAATTCTGCGGCCGTCCGCAACCCAAATTTGATCAATGAAGCGAGCGATCGCTTTGGTAATCAGTGCATAGTTGTGGCTATTGATGCTCGCAAAAGAGTAGACCCCAATAACCCTGGTTGGGATGTTTACGTGCGTGGTGGTAGGGAAAATACTGGAATAGATGCCTTACTGTGGGCGCAGGAAGTGGAAAAAAGGGGGGCTGGTGAATTGTTGGTGACAAGTATGGATGCAGATGGCACTCAAGCCGGATATGACTTAGATTTAACGCGAGCGATCGCCGAATCTGTGCAAATTCCCGTTATCGCCTCTGGTGGTGCTGGAAATTGTCAACATATCCATGACGCTTTAACAGCAGGTCAAGCAGAAGCCGCTTTATTAGCATCTTTGTTACATTATGGACAATTAAGCGTAGCCCAAATTAAAAATTATTTGCAGGAACGCTCTGTTCCCGTCCGTTTCCCTTGTTGATCCCAAATCCAGCAACCTTTGTACATCTCTCTCAGGCTAGACACAGTTACCCGAAACAGTGTTAATATTAGTTTACTAGTATTAAGAAATATTAAGAAATATGTTGATTCCTATTTTACTTTTTGATGTGGCGCTGGTAGCCTGGTCGCTGCACCTGATGGAGAAAGCCTACGAAAACAAAGAATTTTCCCTCATGTTGGCGGGTGCATTGGTTGCTATCGCAGCGGCCGCAATGTTAGTAGTCTACTTTTTAATGGGACACTGTATGAGCTATTTATTAAAAGTTTCCTAAAGGCAGAAAGCAGGTGACAGGTGATAGTGAGGAAAGCAGGGAAGCAGTGGTAAAATATTAACTTTTGCCTCTTGCCCTCTGCCTTTTGCCTTCTTTTCCCTGTTCCCTGTTCCCTGTTCCCTGTTCCCTGTTCCCTGTTCCCTGTTCCCTGTTCCCTGCTCTATAGGTAAAATAACTAAAAACGCAATTCTAGAAACATGACCAATCAATCTACTATCCCAGTCATTGTCAACGGTGCTGCTGGCAAAATGGGACGTGAAGTAATCAAAGCAGTAGCCCAAGCACAGGATATGATATTAATGGGCGCTCTCGATACCTCACCAGAACATCAGGGAAAAGACGCAGGAGAATTGGCAGGTTTAAGCGAACCCTTAGAAGTGCCAATAACCAATCAATTAGAGCCAATGTTAGGCTATGTAGCAGGAGAAAGACAGCTACAACCAGGGGTGATGGTAGACTTTACCCATCCTGATGCAGTTTATGATAACGTTCGTAGTGCGATCGCCTATGGTATTCGTCCTGTAGTCGGTACAACTGGTTTAAGTCCCGAACAACTGAAAGACTTAGCCGACTTTGCCGAAAAAGCCAGTACAGGTTGTTTAATTATTCCTAACTTTTCCATCGGTATGGTACTGCTACAACAAGCCGCAGTCACCGCATCCCAATACTTTGATCATGTAGAAATTATCGAACTACATCACAACCAAAAAGCCGACGCACCAAGCGGTACAGCCATTCAAACAGCCCAGTTATTAGCAGAAATGGGTAAAGCTTTTAACCCTCCTCAAGTAGAGGAAACAGAAAAAATACCAGGAGCAAGAGGATCTTTAGTTGATGAAGGGATTAGAATTCATAGTGTACGCCTACCTGGACTCATTGCCCATCAAGAAGTAATTTTCGGTGCAGCAGGGCAAATTTACACCCTCCGCCATGATACAAGCGATCGCTCCTGTTATATGCCTGGAGTTTTATTAGCAATTCGCAAAATTAACCAGTTAAAATCATTAGTATATGGATTAGAAAAGATTCTGTAAAAAAGGAGTCAGGAGTCAGGAGTCAGGAGTCAGGAGTGAAATTACTGTTTAGTCTCATTTCCAGAAATATATTGATATCCTGATCACCCTGTGTAGTCCTATTTTTGTGAAAAGCCAAAATCTAAAATCTAAAATCTAAAATCCAAAATCTAAAAGGGGATGTTTTAGAACTGGAATCAAACAATTATCAATTGTCAATTGTCAATTATCAATTAATTAATATGCTTGTTCCACTGACTCGCCAAAAATTTGAACAAATTATTCCTCTTATTGCCAGTGGTTCACAGTACAAATACTACTGGGGAAAATTCAACAACTTTTTACAACGGCTATTAATTTCTGTAGTTACAGTAGTTGTGATTTTCCTGGTGAGGATCTTTTTGAAACTAGATTTTGGTTTGATTTTTGTCTTTGGAGTATTTGGGGCATTTTTTTGGTTATGGTATCCCGTATTTCAAGCCAGTATTCGCAATGCAAAATGCCGACGTTACAAGTATAGCGGCTTTTTCCGAGGGCGGGTAATAGATTGGTGGATTACAGAAAAATTAATTGGCAAACAAGAAACGGTCAATAATAAAGGTGAGTTAGTAATTATTGAAAACCGCGAAAAAAGAATAAACTTAGAAGTGGGCGATGATACAGGATTTAGTATCGAATTTGATGCCCCATTACGTCCTGCACACAAAGCGATCGCTCGTGGTCAAATCGCAGAAATGGTAGTCATGTCAAATAGCCCAGATTTAAGCATAATCGAGGAATTTAGTAATATCTACATTCCCAGTCGTAATTTATGGGTGAGTGACTATCCCTACGTGCGAGAAGATTTTTTTAATGAAGTTAGTGTTCGCTTACGAGAAAACCAACAAGAAAAACCCCGTCGCCGTCGTCGTCCAGAACCACAAAGATATGGAGAGGATGACTATTAAAAATTTCAATAATGGACAATTAACAATGAACAATTGACCATTACCTATACCTTGAAAGGAGAGGATTGAAAGATCGGAATTTTTTGATTTTTTCACCTTCAAAGGGGAGGTATCAAACCGTGAATGAAACAATTGTCAATTGTCAATTGTCAATTATCAATTGATAAATGATTTAACTTACCCCACTTCTATCTTGACCATAAGCTTGCCAAGCTAAATCAACCAAACCATCAACAATAGCAGATGCTACCACCGCATTACCCTTACGACTGTCAATAGTAATATAAGGTACTAAAGAATCCTGTAAACGTTCTTTATCAGCAGTTACATTAATAAAACCTGCTGGAGTAGCAATAATCAAAGCCGGTCGAATTTCTTCCGCTTCAATTAAATCTACCAATGTAGTGAGGGCAGTTTGAGCTTGACCAACTACAAAAATTCCCTCTGGATAACGCTTGGCTAGAGTTTCAATCCCCCAAGCCGAGCGAGTTCTTTCTTTTTGGGGACGGGTTAAAGCCTCCATACTACAATACACAGGATTAGCAAAGGTGTTTTGAATATCGTAGGCAATACCCACCTGTACCATTGGCACATCTACCACAATAGTAGTACGTGCAGCCAGTGCGGCTGCTCCTGCTTGTAAGGCGTGTTCCGAAAAACGAATCAAAGACTTGTACTCAAAATCAGAGGTGGCGTATATTACTCGCCGGACTATTTCATACTCCGCTGGTGAAAAGACATGATCGCCAATTTCACTATCAATAATTGCCAAGCTTTGAGCATCAGTTACGTGCCATTCCATCGCCGTTAAGCTTCTCACAGATCAGCTTTCAGCTTATCACTATCAGGAGTCAGGAGTCAGGAGTCAGGAGTCAGGAGTTCAGGGAGAATTTAACCCAATCACCAATCACCAATCACCAATCACCAATGACTCAAGATTCAGCACTGGAAGAAGGACGACTGAAAACAGGAGAGAGATAGGCGACTAACAGACCTATTAAAAAAGCGGAAATATTACGAACTAGAGGAATCCAATCGCTGGTACGGGTAATAACTGGGGCAATACCGAAGGCAATAAACAAAATTCCCCACAAAGGTGAGAAAATTAACGCCCACTGCCAAGCAAAGACTTGTTTATCATCTCGGGGTTGAGCCGCAAAGCCACAAATCACACCACCAATAGCTGATGTAATCAGGGTGAGTATCCATTGTTCTCTTGGTAGTCCAGGAACGACGTTACAACCACCTTTGAGTAAACAACCTTTTACTGAATCTAAAGCCTGTAGAATTGCTTGATCTTCGCCGTTTTCCCTGACAAAGTACAAGTTACCAAACCGGGTTTGTAGTTCAATCCAAAATGTGCGGGGTAAAAGTTCATAAACCGCATCACCCACACTAAAACTGAGAATATTACCACCGCGAGCATCTGCAACCAAAAGAATGCTTTTGTCATCCAAACCCCAATATTTGATCACTGCCCTGCCTGGGGTGCGGTCATACTGGGTTAATACTCGCAATTTCCAGCCTGTATCCGTTTCAAATTGTTCTAAGTCTTTGACAAGTTTTTCTTCCTGGGGGTCTGGGAGAGTCTTTGCTAAATCGACAACTGGGGTAAATGTGTCCGGTAGTAAGTCAGGATTTTCATAAGCTAAGGCTGATGGTGAATGAATCGCCCAAATTGACCCAGCAAAGCAAAATACTGCAATGGATACTAAGATTTTTCGCCAAAAACAACGCTGCATGGAATTTTTTATACAAATATTAAGGGCAAAGGTAAACAAGTGCTTTTTAAAGATTACGAGAAAAGTGATACTTCTTTACACTTGTTTACTTTACTCTAATTTAAGGTCAGTTGTCAGGAGGCAGGAGGCAGGAGGCAGGAGGCAGGATTTTTTTATTTTGGATTTTGGATTTTGGATTTTGGAATGTTTTTGTCAACTCCAATCTAAAATCTAAAATCTAAAATCTAAAATTTTTCTCCCCAGTCATCAGTCACCTATCAACTATTCTTCTATTTTCCGAACTTAGCAATTCTCGATCTGGCAAGGTTAAATCTGGTTTGTCATTCATGGATAAGCGTTCGGGGTTGCGTCTGGCAGGTTTTTGGTGTGTGAAGGTTTTCCAGGCTGCTTTAACACCAACTACTAGGCTGCGTGTGCTGACTTGAATATTTTGAGCTTGTTTTTTGGCACTATTCAAACTTTGATCTACTTGTTTCACGACTTGACCGGCACTTTTGACACCTTCACTCACATCATCGGTTAAGTCTGTGATTTCTAAACTGGTATTACGAATGGCTTTGAGGGTGGGGGGTAACTCTCTTGAGAGGGTATCAAAAAATTTTTCGGCACTACGGGCGGCGCGTGCTAACTCCTGCACAGCGGGTATGGCCGCTACTAAAACAGCGGTGAGACTAGCAGCGACTAAGAGTATAGACAGTCCCAGCCAAAACAGAGGGTCAATCACGGTTATGCTATTTGTGAGCGTTATAGATTCTGGGTGAGAGAATCAGTATTTTTAGGTTCAGCAGGGTTTGGCCTGTTTAGGGCTTGGCTTTCGCGTTGGGTGGCTTCTACTCCGGCTGCGATCGCTTCCCGCAGTCTCTCTAGGGTATCATCCCAGTTTTGCAATGCGGTGGCAGAAAGTCGATCAGCTTGAATCTGTACGCTGGTTGATATATCTTCTGCTAACTCTGGTAAGGCATCTGCTGATTTTTTCAAAAGTTTCCGCGTTTCTCTCCCTGGGCGGGGTGCAGCGAGTAAGCCGGCTAAAGCACCAAGGGTAGCTCCTAGCATCATACCGCCTATAAATATTCCCGAACGATTATTAGACATTTTTATGGTTAATCTTTTATATCCATTACACTCATTTTATGCTGGTTTGATGTTCTGGCAATAGGGAGTCATGGAGCAAGCGGTAGTTGAAGCTGTCGAAACTCACGGTGAAGTTTATAATTTATACTTTTTATACTTCTGCCAAATGTTTTTCCCTAGTAATACGAGGTTAAGAATTTGTTGCACCTGTTGAATTTGCAATTTCAGGTTTTGGTGTTTTTGCCGTAATTCATAAATTTGCTGTTGTCCTGTATAAATATTTTCTGGTGCTGTATATAATACGGTATGGAGAGCGTGTTCATAGCTGTTTAACCTGTCTGCTATGATTCTCAACTTGTGTTTAAGTTGCCATACCAGCCCAGCTATGTAAAGCAGCATTATTGAGATCATGATATTAATCAGGACAACTATAATAACCATAATCACTATTTTTACCTTTGGCACGCTCAAATACTATTACTTTTACCTTTTTGCTCTCACTGTAGCCCTAACTTCAGTTGTTTGACATTCAGTTAAACTACACTTTAAAGGTGATACTAGAACATATTTGATTTGAAATCAGATGGCAGATAAAAATTTAGAAGCTTTAGAAGCATTAATAGTTAAAATTGTGAAAAAGCTGCTCAAAAAAGAACTCAGGAAGCTCAATCAGCATAGTTTACCAATTGTGACAACTGAGGTAAATCAGCAATTAGACAATTTCTTGGAAACTTTTGCGACTCCAACAGAAACAAGCTTTTCAGCACAAATACTTAATAATGTAGATACCAGTAGTTTGATGAATTTATCTACTAAAGAAGATGTGGAAATTGAACGCAAGTTAAGGGAACTGAAATTTAAACAAGAACTGAGGAAAGATTGGATATTATTTATTCTCAAAGATGTCATAGTTTATGCTGCTACTATTATATTTATTTTTATTTTATCTGGTTTTTATTTATTCACTCTTATTCAGAAATCATGATTCGGCAAAATTCACAGGCCGCTATTTGTATTTTTGGGAGCATCCCAATTTTGAAAAAATAACCGCAGCAACACCAAAAACTCTCTTCTTCCTTCTTTCCTTCGTGGTTCGTTCATTTCACGTCTTTACCTCGCACAAAAAATAAACTTACACATTTGGGATGCTCTCTTTGTATTTTTTGTGAGTTTTGCTGATAGCTGATAGCTGACGGCTGAATGCTTATCCTGTTTCCTGCCATATCATGTCACTTACCATTTCGGAAATTTCATTGCTATATTAGAGTGAACTACTATTTTCATGAGGTTGGGAAAGCTGTGCGTGATGATTTAAGAGGTTTGGAAATTAGTCATCAAGAGTTGGAACAATTGACTAATTTACCTGTTCATAATGAGTTGTTTATCATTACTAATTATCTCAATTATTTGCGAAAAAGATTAATCGCAAAAATCAAAGGTTCTGAAGGAGCTACGGTAATTTTTATCGGTTGTTCAACTTTTGTTTTTTCATATCTGGTATTTGATGTTATTATTAAAATATTTGCCAGTTGGATTACTATTCCCTCTTGGATATTACTAATTTTAGTTAGTGTCTGGAGTGGGGGTTTAATCCAAACTATCTTATATTTTCTTTGGAGGAGTAAAAGCAAATTACTCAAAAAAAATATGACTAATTCTTTACAAAATTTACTCAATGATGTGGAAAGATATAATGCAGTGATTAAAGCTATATATATTAATGATCAAATAGAAGAAGCAGGTAATCCAGAGGTAGGTATCACTCACAGAGAACGAGTTATTCAAGCTTTGAACTTAACTAAATTAGATTTAGTACGTGCTTTGAAGACAGAAAGAATTTTGCGAGAAAATAAGAATTTCATCCTGAGTAATGCTGATTTATTTGCTAGTAATTTAGCTGCTTTAACTGCTATCCAAGTGACTGAACAAGCAACGGAACATGGACGATTATTAAATGAAGCATTGCAGATTGCTTTAGATGTGCAATATGAAATGCGAAGGTTACAGGAACATGGTTAAAAAACTTCCAAATCAAAAAATAAGTAGTTGGGCAAAATAAATTTTATAGTTAGAAGAGGGAACAGATCAGGAATACAGAGATTTTTGTTTTCAATCAATATGTTAAATTAATTTTGCCTGGGTACTTATTTATCAATTGATAATTGACAATTGACAATTGATAATTGTTTCATTCAAGGCTTCCGCCGTGAGCGTCAGCCGATAGCGTAGCGTGGCGTATGACTCCTACGTCGTCACGCAAGCTATAGCCATACGGTTTAAAACCTCCCCTTTCAAGGGGAAAAAACCCAAAAAAATCCGCTTTTTCAATCCTCTCCCTTTAAGGGAGAGGTCATTGTCAATTTTGAATTGTTAATTGTCCATTATTGAAATTTCCAGCAGATTACTCCCTTGCAAAAATTTTGTTAATCTTCTCTGGCAGGAAAGGAGTAACATTAAATAATATAAGGCACGCGGTAGCGTGGATTTAGCGTAGGTATTGCACATTGATATGGACTGGAAAGAAATTAGAGGCAACTGGGTAATTATTCCCCGTCATCCCATCGGGATCATCCATTTTTTGGGGGGTGCATTTGTCGCTACCGCACCCCACCTGACTTACCGCTGGTTATTAGAACAGTTGGCGGCTAAAGGTTATGTGGTTATTGCTACACCTTTTGTCAACACCTTAGATCATCAGGCGATCGCTGAATCTGTATTGCTGAACTTTGAACGCACCATAGAACGATTACACTATTACGGTGAATTACGCAAGCTGTACCTACCAATTTATGGTATTGGACACAGTATGGGTTGCAAACTGCATTTACTGATTGGTAGTCTTTTCCCAGTAGAAAGGGCAGGTAATATTCTCATATCATTTAACAATTACACTGCTAAAGATGCCATTCCTCTAGTAGAACAATTAAATTCTACTTTGGCGATTGAGTTTACTCCCACACCCTTAGAAACTAACCAACTTGTAGAAGAACGTTATCAAATTCGTCGTAATTTTTTAATCAAATTTAGCAATGATAATCTTGATCAATCAGCAATTTTAACAAAAATATTACAAAAACGTTTTCCAGAAATGGTGACAGTACAAACCTTACCTGGTAATCATACCACACCATTAGGTCAAGATATTAATTGGCAAGCTGGAAATTCTTTTACTCCTCTTGATGCTTTAGGACAATGGTTTAAACAAGAAGTATATCGTGATATACACCAGTTAAAAAAAGTCATGCTGTTATGGCTCAATCCTCTGGCATCTTCATAATAAGTAGATAGTAAGTAGATTGGCATTAAAAATTGTCGTGATCACAAGGCAGGGGGAAGTTTTGCGGGAGGGAAGAGATTTTTAGGCAACTTTACTTTTGCTTACATACTTGTGTTTTATCGTGCCTTTCTACTTATTAAGATTTCAGCAGTCAGAAGTAAACCCTATTTGATAATTAAATTTGATTTCAATTTTGTACTGCACTAACCTAAAATCGGCTGTATTTAGTGAAATCAAAAGATTATTTAGTTGATGGATAGTTAAAAATGATTTTTTCACCTAAATTAGTAGTTGAGGCATTATTATACTACTAACCATTTAGTTATCACTATCATTTCGTATTTTTACTTTTAACTCTAAGTACAATGTAGATTATATACACCATTTATTATGTTTCAAATTTTAGTAATTGATGATGATTATTCCATACAAATCCTGCTCAAAAGGATGTTGGAAAAACAAGGTTATCAAGTCATCACCTCTAGTAATGGCCAGGAAGGAATTTTACAGGCTCTGGCTTGTCCTCCAGCGATGATTATTTGTGATTGGATCATGCCAGGTTTATCTGGTTTGGAAGTCTGCGATCGCATCAAGAAAGACCCTAAATTATCCTCCACATTTTTTATTTTATTAACATCTTTAGATTCAGTTGCAGATCGCGTCAAAGGACTAGATGCTGGTGCTGATGATTTTATTTCCAAACCTATCGAACAAAATGAACTGCAAGCCAGAGTCAGAGCCGGATTACGTCTACATCAGTTAAATCGGGATTTACAAACTCAAAAGCTATTATTAGAAACAGAACTAGCAGAAGCAGCAGAATATGTCAAATCCCTTTTACCCTTACCCATGTCTACACCTCTGACTATTAGTTCTCGATTCATTCCCTCACGACAGCTAGGAGGAGATTGCTTTGATTATTATTGGTTAGATGCTGATCATTTGGCAATTTATTTATTAGATACTGCTGGACATGGACTCAGAGCAACTCTTCCCTCTGTATCTGTACTCAATCTGCTTCGTTCCCGTGCGCTCAAAGAACTTAATTATTATCAACCTAGTCAGGTGTTAAAAGCTTTAAATGATACTTTCCAAATCAATTATCAAAATGATAAATATTTTACTATTTGGTATGGTGTATACAACCGCATAAATCGTCAGCTAATTTATGCAAGTGCTGGACATCCACCCGCAGTATTAGTATCTGGAAAATCTCCCAGTACCACAGAAATAAAACTCCTAAAAACACCAGGAATGCCAGTTGGGATGTTTCCTGAAGCAAAATATGTGGATGAAACTTACCAAATTGAAAAATGCAGTAGTCTTTACATTTTTAGCGATGGCGCTTATGAAATTACTAAATCAGATGGTAATCTTTGGAGTCTGGATGGATTTGTTCAGTTGCTAGTTGGCTTACAACATTCTGTTGATTACCAACTTGATTATATACTGAAATATTTAATCAATTTAAACTCCAAAGAATCCTTTGATGATGATTTATCTATTCTGCAAATTAAATTTGATTAACTTGTAGCTAGTAAGACCTGATGAAAAGCATCTTGGCTAGGAAAAATTTCCAAGACTTTATTTATACTGGTTAATTCAAATATCATCCTCACTTGATCATTTACCGAACAGAGAACCATTTTAATGCCAGCATCTCGTAGGGTTTTAAATGCTAATACTAGAGAGCCTAAACCAGAACTATCCAGAAATGTAATATTTTGACAATCAACTAAAACAATCTTTACACCCTTTACACCACTTGCTAGAATTTGGGTAATATCTTGCTGAAATTCTGATGCAGTTTCAGCATTTAAATTTTTTTTAAGTGTAAGAACTTTCACCTGCTGACTCATAATTAGGTTACTCTGATTGATATCAATGGTGTTCTCTTGTAGCTAGTATATACCAATATAGTAAATTTTTCTCAAATAATCATCAGAACACCAGAAATATTTACTTACTTTAAATAGCTTATTAAATATCAAATTCTTCATAAAAAAAATATAATTTTCTACTTAAAAATTAATATAAAATGTTCAAATTTTAACTGATAGACATTGGCTTTTAGCTATCAATTTATTCCCGAAAAATCAATAGTTGACATAACATATTTTGCCATTTGATTAATGAATGACACTGACTCAATTACTTTTGAGTAAAAGAATCAATCATTACACAGGATTTACCTTAGCTCGATAAAGCAGCTTATCACCTTGACGGTATCCAACATAACACACTTTGACTTTTTCGCCTAGTTGGGCTGTTCCCTGCAATAATTCATGCCATTGGGGATCATAAGGTATTTCGGCTCCCACCGAGGCGATCGCTTCCACACCCCAAGCTTGCAATAATTTTTCCAGCGGCTTTTGCACCACAGGTAGTATTTTAACCGCTTCTAGCTGGGGATTATCCTTAGCTTTTTGTGCTGCTGTCGGCCAAAACAACAATAAAGATTCCAAAATTTGTAAACTCGACTGCTGAAACTCCTGCTGTAACACCTCTCGTTGTTGTTCTAGCATCAGCACGATTCGTTCATACTCTCTTTTGAGATCAGAATTTTCTTGTAATAATTGTTCATCCGTACTTAACTTGTGAGTTGTGACGGCAAAACCTACAACTTGGGAATCAGAACTTGCAGTTGAAAACGCTGCTACTATTTCACCGAGTGATATCTGTAGGATTTTTGATAGCTTCAGCAAAACCTCTACCCGCACTTGCTCCAGCTTTCCCCGTCTTAAACACAAGATTTGCCACTCGGAAACACCAGCAGCGTCACTCAAAGATTTAAAACTAGAGATACCTACACGCTGCATTAAATTTCGCAACTTTGGGGTGAAATCTTGATCCGGCATAAGGCAGAGGATATAGGTTTTTGTTGTCTATTATACCCCATTTCCTGCATCTTGAGTGTGTGAGTAAATTTTCTTGCATCTAATGTGTTTTTTTATGCACTTGCATTCTTTAGATTTATCAAAAAATTGGGTCTCACATCATTCCTGCCAGGATGACTTTACGAAAGAATATACAGTAGACTGTAAGCATTACCAAGCTAGAAATATTTGACTATATTTTTAGTAACTATATTAAAGACTTATGAAAAAAATTTGCGGTAACGCAACTACCCCCGGTCAGGGCGAAAGTAACGCTTGGGGAGAGAACCACCTATGGGTGAGACACCGCCAGGGATCTAGTCTAAGTAGACTCGCCGAACCAAGAATCCCCGCACGTAAACGTGCAGGAAGTGTCAATTTATTAACCTCAAACAGCTAGAGATTTTAACTAATAAGTTTTAATTATTACTGAATTAATCTTAAGTGTAAAAAAAAACATATAAATAAATAAATTAAGTAAATAGTGATTAGTGATGGATATTTAAGTTACTAATACTAACCAAATTTTGTATAGTTATATTAGAATATAGTATGTAAATTATAGAAATAGTCCAAAATATTTAGTGACAATTCACGAACTGTCATAAAAAAATACTTAACTCATGTATGATCTATTTTGAAGAGACTTGTTTTAACAAGACTTAATATTTTAGAATTGTTCAATAAAGAAAATAACTATAATAAGCAGTGATTAAAAGCTTTTTATTTAAGCATTTACAAACTCTGTCAAAATAGCCAATGAATAATTCAACAGTAATTCTTTCTAACAATCAATCCTCGCATATTAATGTATTAATTCACTATTCGGTAGCAATGCCCCAACCAGAAAATCATCTGTTTGAGGTGACATTACACCTTGTAAACTATCCATTACCAATTCTTGACTTGAAAATGCCAGTATGGACACCAGGTTCATACTTAGTGCGAGAATACGCTAAGAATTTACAAGATTTTGCTGCCTTTGCCGGCTCAGAACCCTTATCCTGGCGAAAAATCAGTAAAAATCACTGGCAGATAGAAAAAGGTAATGCTGCTGAAGTCATCCTGCGTTATCGCGTTTTTGCCAATGAACTATCAGTACGCACAAATCATTTAGATGCTAGTCATGGTTATTTTAACGGTGCGGCGCTGTTTTTAAGAATCCCCGGTTGGGAAGAAAAACCAATTCATATAACCATTGTACCAGCAAAACCCCAATGGCAAGTAACCACAGGTTTACCAGCAGTTACAGAAGAAGCCAATACCTTCCTAGCAGCAGATTTTGATACTCTTGTTGATACTCCATTTGAAATTGGTAATCATGATTTGTTTCACTTTCATCTATTAGGAAAACCTCATGAGTTAGCAATTTGGGGAAAAGGAAACTACAAACCGCAAAAACTGCTAGAAGATTTCCATAAAATCATTGAATTTGAAGCACAAATGTTTGGTGGTTTGCCATATCAAAAATATGTGTTTATACTACATTTATTTGATCAGGCTTATGGAGGTTTAGAGCATAAAAACTCATGTTCATTAATTTATCATCGCTTTGGATTTCATATTCAAGATAAATATGAACGGTTCATTCAATTAGTTGCACATGAATTTTTTCACCTGTGGAATGTGAAGCGCATTCGCCCCAAAGGATTAGAAGTATTTGATTACGATCAAGAAAACTATACCCCCTCTCTTTGGTTTTGTGAAGGTACTACAAGTTACTATGATTTAGTAATTCCTTTCCGGGCAGGAATTTATGATATTAAATCATACTTTCATCATGTCAATGAAGAAATTACCAAATATCTGAAAACGCCAGGAAGGAAAGTACAACCACTTGCTGAATCTAGTTTTGATGCTTGGATTAAGCTATATCGGCAAGATGCTAATAGTGGTAATTCGCAAATTTCCTATTATTTAAAAGGGGAAATGGTATCACTATTGCTGGATTTGTTAATTCGCTCTCTTCATCATAATCAATTGTCTTTTGATGATGTGATGCGGAAAATGTGGCAGCAATTTGGTAAAGAGGAAATCGGTTATACTCCAGAACAATTAAAGGAGATAATTGAAATTGTCGCTGACACAGATTTAACGGATTTCTTTGATCGCTATATTCATGGATTGGATGAGTTACCATTCAATCAATATTTAGAACCTTTTGGTTTAAAATTGGTAGAAGAATTAGAGACAGAACCATATTTAGGTGTGAGAATCAAAACTGAAAATGGACAGGAAATAATCAAATTTGTCGAGATGGGTTCCCCTGCATACACAGCAGGAATTAATGCAGGTGATGAATTATTGGCAATTGATGGTATTAAGGTAGGAACAAATCAGTTAAGTGAACGGTTAAAAGATTACCAACCCAACGATACTATCAACATCACTGTTTTCCACCAAGACGAACTGCGTAACTATTCCATCACCTTAGCACCACAACATCCTCATAAATATCAATTACGTCCAGTGGACAATCCTGATACTACTCAGCAAGAGAACTTTTTAGGTTGGTTGGGTGTGCCATTATCAACTATTAAGTAAGGGAGATAGGGAGATAAATTTTAGATTTTAGATTTTAGATTTTAGATTGGAGACTACAAAAACAATCCAAAATCCAAAATCCAAAATCCAAAATACATAACTCCTGACTCTTTATTTATTCTGACTTTTTAAAACACCTGCTTCGTGTTGCATTGGTAAAACATCTAAAATATCGGTTTGGGAGCAATATTTTAAATCTTCTAAACATTCCAGGCGTAATAATCGCTTACCGTGACTAGCTTGATGGAATAATCCCAGTAAGTCATTTTGCCATTGTGAATAAAGAGCGATCGCACTGGTAACTTCATCATTCCCAGCTATTTCTTCCAGAGAAGAATCGGTTTGTTGCCAAATACTATGAGCGATCGCACCTGCACAAACAGTATCCTCTAAAGAAAAACTACCTTCCCAACCTGAACCAACGATCCAAATGGTTTCTGGTTGTTTTTCCAGGAGAAATTTCACCACCGCAGACCGATTAATTAAAGCTGCTGCCAGAACAATAGGAGCTTGTTGAATGCGTTGTAAGGCACGAGTACCATTAGTGGTACTGATAAACAAGCGTCGCCCTTGTACTAATTCTGCGGTGCAATCTAGGGGAGAGTTACCCAATTCAAAGCCAGCCACTTTTGCGCCGCCTCTTTCTCCAGCCCGTAATCGTTTTTCGGCAGGCCATTGTTCACTCACTGCCATGAGTTGATCTAAATCACTAAAAACTTGTACTGCCTCGCCTCCAGCCGCTAACACTGTCGCCATTGTGCTAGTGGCTCGCAAGACATCAACAGCGATCGCGCATTCTGGCGTTTCCTCAGTTGGGGTTAATTCTGGAGTATGATATACAAATATCTTCACGGGCTAGATATACCTGCTCTATACTACTGCGGTTATATTCTACCCACTTCATGTCACTCACTGGCTATTTTCAAATTTCGATCTTTATTAATACATAACTACTAGGAAGGTCTATCAAGCCCATTTATCAAGGTTTTCAGCTTGAAGGCTGGGTATTACATCTTCTAATGTCAAAGATAGAAAAAACTAGAGATTGTCTGCATCAGGATTTCCCGTTTTCATTCTTCCCAAAAATCCACATTCAGCATCGCTTCAAGATCACGACTAAATGGCCATGTATCAGGAAAATCATACTGCGGATAACCTCTGCGAACTATTTTTAGAGTATCTGTGTAAACTTCATCAAACACTTGATGAAAATAAGGCTTGAGACTGGGTGCTTGTTTGAGTAATCGCTTCAGAGATACCCTTTGCTTGTCAATTGATTCTACCCAACCACGATAACAATCAGGCATATTGACATAATTCCGCTTGAGAAGATGTTCCAAAAGTTCTCCTAGCCGGTTTTCAAGTTCGTGTTTTTGCGATCGCCCCAAACTCTCTATCTCCTCAATCAGATTATCAAAATCTAACTCCTCAATATCCCTACTCCGTAACTTATTGACTGTATCTTCAATCCACAGTAAATAATCTTGCTCATATAAAGATACTGCAATTTGTGTCTGTGTCATTGCTTGATATCCTCATTCAAGTGTAAATAAATATTTTTAACTATTTAACTATTCCCAAAAATCCACATTCAGCATCGCCTCAATATCACGGCTCAAAAGCCATGTATCAGGAAACTCACACTGCGGATAACCATTGCGGACAATTTTCAGAGCTTCTGCGTAAGCTTCATCAAACACTTGGCTAAAATAAGGCTTGAGACTGGGTGAATTTTTGAGTAACTTTCTGAGTCCATTCCTTTGTTTAATGATTGATTCTACCCACCCACGATAACAATCTGGCCTATTTACGTATTTTCGCTTGAGGATATGCTCCAAAAGCTCTTCTAGCCGATTTTCTAGTTCTCGTTTGTCCGATCGCCCCAAACTCTCTATCTCCTCAATCAGATTATCAAAATCTAACCCCTCAATATCCCTACTCCGTAACTTATTGACTGTATCTTCAATCCACAGTAAATAATCTTGCTCATATAAAGATACTGCAACTTGTGTCTGTGTCATTGCTTGATATCCTCATTCAAGTGTAAATAAATATTTTTAACTATTTAACTATTCCCAAAAATCCACATTCAACATCGCCTCAATATCACGGCTCAAAAGCCATGTATCAGGAAACTCACACTGCGGATAACTCTTGTAAACAACTTTGAGAGCATCTGCATAAGCTTCATCAAACACTTTTGCAAAATATGGTTTGAGGCTAGGTGAATCTTTTAATAAATCTCTAATGCCAATTCTTTGTTTAATGATTGATTCTACCCACCCGCGATAACAATCTGGCATATTTACGTATTTTCGCTTGAGGATATATTCCAAAAGCTCCCTGAGTCTACTTTCCAGTTCTCGTTTATCTGATCGCCCCAAACTCTCTATCTCCTCAATCAGATTATCAAAATCTAACTCCTCAATATCCCTACTCCGTAACTTATTGACTGTATCTTCAATCCACAGTAAATAGTCTTCCTCATATAAAGATACTGCAACTTGTGTCTGTGTCATTGCTTTATTTACCTGACGTGACCTAACTCAAGTTTAAGTTAAAGCCAGTTGAGAATGTTTAAGTTGATATTTTTAAGAGTGGCAAACCGACAATCAAACTGTAACCTGGAAATATAAACAACCTCATCGCTCAAACCATCAACATGGCTCCATTACCAGATTACCGTCCTAAACAATTATCCGTTGGTCCTTTAGAAGCAGAAATTCTCAGCATTGTCTGGGAACTTGGTTCAGCTACAGTCAAAGATGTACACGATCGCATTCTTTCCGATCCTAACCGCGAACTAGCTTATACATCTGTCACCACTGTTTTACGTCGTCTCACAGAAAAAGGTTGGTTAGCTTGCGATAAACAGGGAAAAGCCTTTTATTGGCGGCCATTGCTCACCAAACAACAAGCAGAGATGATAAAAGCCCACGAACAACTACAGCGATTTTTAGCAGTAGGTAATCCTGATGTTGTTGCGGCCTTTGCTGATAGTTTAGATGAAGCAGCTAGTGAACAAATAGAAGCGATCGCCAAACGCATTCAAGCTGCACGTCAAGCCAGGGGAGAAAAATAGGAGACAAATCACATTATGCACCTACTCATGATTTTTATTGCTGGGGCGATCGCCTACAGTTTACGACATTATGCCCACATCCCCGCAGGAAATTGGCATTTAAGATGGCGAAAAACTCTATTTTTATTCCTCTTTCCTCCCTTACTCATCTTCATGACTGTCACCGCTGTGTTTTGCATGGGTACACAGGGGAAAATGGGGGGAATGTCTACAGGTTCTTTTAGCTATCTCCTGTCCTTAATTTTTCTCGCTATTTTCAACATTTTAGGCATTAAACAGGCTTTTCAAGGTTGGAAATCTGTAAAATCTGCCCGTGAATGTCCACAAATCAATCTAGCAGGTAAATCAGTCAGACTCCTAGAAACCAAGGCTTTATTTGCCGGTCAAATGGGATTTTGGCAACCAGAATTAGTAGTCAGTCAAGGATTGGTAGAAAATCTCTCCCCAGAACACCTAGAAAGCGTCCTCGCACACGAACAAGGACATTATCAATATAGGGATACATTCTGGTTTTTTTGGCTCGGCTGGGTGCGTTCTTGTACCTCCTGGTTGCCAAATACAGAAGCACTTTGGCAAGAATTATTAATGTTGCGAGAATTAAGGGCTGATAGTTATGCAGCTTCCCAAGTAGATCCTCTAATTTTAGCGGAATCTTTATTGTTAGTCGTCAGTAACCAAAACCTAACATCAGAAGTTTGTTGTGCAGCTTTAGGTTCTTCTGCTGTTGATCGGTTGGAACAAAGAATAGACGCTTTATTAACACCAACAGAACCAACTTCAGAAATGCCATTACAATCTTGGCATATTTTTCTATTAGCATTTCTGCCTTTGGTAACGGTGATTTTCCATACCTGATCAACATTAAAACTCTTGTGGGGTGGGCATCTTGCCCGCCTTAACTATGCAAATTAAAGGTTTTTCAGTTTATTCCTCACTAGCAACTTGGGTTAAGACTTTACCCAAATACTCATAATGCTCAAGTTGATTATAAATCTGTGCCGAAATCCGGATCAACAAACGCGGATTTCCCTCCCAAGGTATCACAGGCACTTCAATTCCAAATCTATCCAATAACTGATCATGGAAAAACATAAAATCCCAATCTGCTAACTTTCCATAAATTGGTAAAACTGCCATTGAACCAATCATTTCTTCTGGACAAACCGGCTCAACTTCCAACACGTCACAAAGTAAGTTTCTCGCTGCTAAAACCATCTGGTGATTACGCTGCATTAATTCTATCCACCCACCAGGTAACAGGGAATCCATAAAATCAATTGCTTTTGGTACGCACATATAAGCAGTCGGATCATCCGTACCCATCCAGTCAAATTCTAATTGAAAGCGACTTTTATCAGTTCGGGGAGAATTTGCACCATGACTAATTGTTAAAGGGCGGATTTTTGTTTGTTGATCCCTTTGCACATATAAAAAACCTGCACCCTTGGGCGCACATAACCATTTATGACAATTACCTACATAATAATTCGCGCCAATTTCCACTAAATTTAAAGGAATCATTCCCGGTGCATGAGAACCATCAACCAGGGTATCTACTCCCTGTGCTTGCAACTGCTTAACTAACTCTTGAATAGGGAAAATTAACGCCGTTTGGCTAGTAACATGATCTAACAGTGCTAACTTTGTTTTTGGTGAAACCTGTTCCATCACTGCTGTCACTACTTCCTGCGGTGAAGCAATAGGAAAAGGAATTTTAGCCACCACCACCCGCGCACCTGTGCGACTCGCAATAAAATCTAAGGCATTTCTGCAAGCGTTATATTCATGGTTAGTTGTGAGAATTTCGTCTGCTGGTGAAAAATTCAGCGATCGCAGTACAGCATTCACCCCTGTCGTCGCATTCGGCACAAATACCAAATCTTCAAAATCACTACCAATAAACTTTGCTAATTTGCTTCTAGCATTATCTATCAATATTTCCCAATCTCGGCCAAAAAACCTCACAGGTTCAGCTTCTAGCTGTTGACGTAATCTTTGCTGAACCTCCAAAACCGCTTTTGGACAAGCACCAAAAGACCCATGATTGAGAAATATCACCTCTGGATCAAGTGACCAGAACTTCTCAAAATCAAAAGCATGAAGTTTGAAATTTTCTGTTTCTTTCTTCATGCTTTATCCTTTTATTTATTGAACTCCCCAGGCCGGATTCGAACCAGCGACCAATCGATTAACAGTCGATCGCTCTACCGCTGAGCTACTGAGGAACGCTCGCAACGATTACTATATTAGATTGAAAAACAGATGATGTCAACTACTTTGGCAAAAATTTTTTTATTTATTTTTTGATTTAATTTTCGATATTGTTTTTATACTGCTGGTACATATAGCCGTACACAGAGTATTTAGGACATCAATAAATAGTGAAACTCTGATTACAAAAGGGTTTCACTCCTGACTCCTGCTATATAATATAATTGATTCCAGGCTAAAGCCACTCCCGGTAAGGAGTTCAGATATTTTTGCGAATCGTAAATTAAAGTCCCATTCTTAATTGTGCTAACTTCTGTCTAGCCTGATCATCAATAGCATTAGCTAAAAATCTGCCTTTGGGTTGTTTCTTGGATTGATATCTATGACGCATTCGACAAACCGCAGATTCTACTTCACCGCATAATTGATGTGCTGATAACCATTGGGCCCCATACCCCTGAACCATCAACTGCTGCGCTCGGTCTGATGTGGCAACAATGACGCGAGAAATTAAACACTGGGCGATTTGGTGACGTAAACCCGCACAAGCTTTTTCAATGTAAGTATCTGCGGTCTGTCCAAAGTCTGTGTAATGCACTGTGAGAAATTCTGTAATCATTTCTCGACTACCAGCAGCGTTTTGATATTGGGCATCAAAGATAATTTGAGTTTCATATCCTTGAAACGCGCTATAATTAGTTATAGCTTCCACTAATTCACCTCGTGCTGCCTCTAGTCCAGCATCATCACGAGTTTTTTTCAAGCAAGGCCAAGCGCCTATAATGTTGTAGCCATCCACTAACAAAATGGATGGGATGATAGAACGGGGCATGGTTTTTAATCACAATTATCTAGAGTTAACAAAAATCATTCATAAGACTTATAGTAATTGAAGTATAGCTTGTAACATCATGTTACAGAAAATAAAAAATGCCTCCCATAATGAAAATACACTCTCTGACAGAGGGCAATACTTGGGAAAAGCAACTAAAAATCCGAGTTATAAAAGTTTTTTATCTAAAAATAAATAATTCTTATATTTAAGGGAACAGGGAACAGGGAACAGGGAACAGAAGGCAAAAGACAAGAAATTTCTTCATATCTCTTGTCTATCAACTGTCACCTGTCACCTGTCACCTGTCACCTATTTCACAAAGATTCCCCATCTATTGTCATTAGTCGCTGTTTGAGACGTTCAGCTTCACCCGCATCAACTAAAACACCTCTTTCTAATAAAAACGCGCCATCACAATAATTTAATTCATCCAAACGGTGTGTCACCCACAAAGCCGTAATACCGCGATTTTTTACCAAACGACGCACACTAGCTACTAAATCTAATTGACTATCTGGATCTAATAAAGCCGTGGGTTCATCTAATAATAAAACTTCACAGTGACGAGCGATCGCCCCAGCAATTGCCACACGCTGTTTTTGTCCACCAGAAAGCGCATAAATAGGCCTGCGTTGTAAAGATAGTAAATTTACTGCGCCTAAAGCCTCCTCTACCCTAGCTTTGACCATAGCAGGTGGCAACTTTTCCTCCACCAACCCAAAAGCCACATCAGCACCAACAGTGGGCATAACTAATTGATGATCAGGATTTTGGAACACAAAACCCACAGGAGGAGAAATACCAATTTCCCCAGACTGCGGAGCTAATAAACCGGCGATTAATCTTAAAAGAGTTGACTTCCCACTGCCATTAGTACCCAAAAGCATCCAAAATTCACCTTTAGGGACTTTGAGAGAGCAAGATTTAATTACTTGCTCCCCACTAGGCCAAAAGAAGTTCAAATTATTAACTTCAATGCCTACTGCCGTCATTTTTATACCTTGGTTTATTCATCCATAGTGAAAGCAGCAAAGCCCGGAGGTCTACCACTGCTACTAGCTGCACCATCTTTCTGCGAAATTTGGACTCCCGAAATTTCACTAGCACGGACAGCAATTTTTTTCTCAGTTTTGCCTTCGCACTTGAGTTCAACAATATCGGGGTTGCCAGTACGCATTGCTGCTAAAATAAGCTGATAAACAGCTTCAGCATCTTCAGCAGACTTACGTTGTACTGAGATTGGGAAAGCAGTATTTCTGATGCTTAAGTCGATGGTAAACATTTACAAGTAATCACATTTCACTGACTGTAGGAATAATTCTAGCGTTATTGGTGATTGGTGATTGGTGATTGGTGATTGGTGATTGGTGATTGGTGATTGGTGATTGGGGATTAGTGATTGGGGGCAGGAGGCAGAAGGCAGGGGAGGCAGGGGAAGATTAATAACCCAATGCCCAATGCCCCATTACCAAGATTAAAATTTATCTCCAAGAACACTGGAAAAATTAGAGAAAAGCACTTATTATGATTAGAGACAGTAAAAAATTGTAAACTGGATTAACAATCTGGTTAAATATCTGCTTACAGGCGGTTGTATGATAACCAAATATAAGCAGGTAAAATCCGTACTTATAATATTCGGAGATTTTTCTCATGACCATTGCAGTTGGACGCGCCCCGTCAAGAGGGTGGTTTGACGTACTAGACGACTGGTTGAAGCGCGATCGCTTCGTATTTGTAGGCTGGTCAGGTGTTTTATTATTCCCCTGTGCCTTCCTCGCATTAGGCGGTTGGTTAACCGGTACAACCTTCGTTACCTCCTGGTACACCCACGGATTAGCATCCTCCTACTTAGAAGGTGCAA